>NZ_OZ249405.1:0-160000 GCF_965235095.1 Fontibacterium abundans (SeqCode)
TGGAACTAAAGTTAAATAGAGATCTTTTTCTTAAGAGTCTCTCACATATCCAGGGAATAGTTGAGAAAAAAAATACTATTCCAATATTAGCTAACGTTTTATTAGATGCTTCTAATGGCAAAATTACAATCTCTGCTACAGATTTAGATATTATTATTATTGAAGTTATTAAAGGCGAAATCATTAAAGAGGGTTCAACAACTACAACAGCTCAAGTTATCTATGATTTAGTTAGAAAATTACCATCGGGTTCTGAAATATTAATTTCCCAAAAGACTGAGGGCCAACTGTCTTTGATTTCAGCAAAATCAAATTTTAATTTAAAATGCTTACCACCTAAAGATTTTCCAATTACTCAAGACGATGTCGAAGGAGAAGCTCTTGCGATTAGTTCATCAGTATTTTTAAAATTACTTAACAAGACCAAATTTGCAATTTCAAACGATGAGACTAGACATTATTTAAATGGAATTTATTTGCATAAAACAAATGAGAATAATCAATTATATCTTTCAGCGGTTGCAACTGATGGGCATAGATTATCAAAAAGCAGATTAGTATTAGATAAAGATGTGGCCTTCGAACCTGTAATTTTACCTAAAAAAACGCTGTTTGAACTAGTTACTATACTTCAAGAAGAGAATTCAGAACTAAAGATCACTGCGAGTAAAACTAAAATTAGATTTACTATAAATGATATAACTTTAATTTCTAAAGTTATTGATGGTAGATTCCCAGATTATTCAAAAGTAATACCAACAGATAATAGCAACAAGATAGCAGTCAGTTTATCATCATTTATCTCTACAATTGATAGGATTAACTCATTGTCGTCTGATCGTAAGGGAACATTAAAACTTGTAGTGAATAAAGATATTTTAAAATTATTAGTTAATGATCCTAGCGCAGGGGATGGTGTTGAAGAAATTATTCTAAGTTATAGTGGTCCAGATTTAGAGATCGGTTTTAATTCTAAATATTTAATTGATGTTGGTGGAGTTATAGAGGATAAAAATATGATGATTTACGCTAAAGATCCATCATCTCCAGTATTAATTCACGATCCTGCAGATATTAATAGTCTACACGTTATTATGCCAATGCGAGTGGCATGATTAAATGTTCCTAATTAAAGATATAAAATTACAAAATTTTAGATCTCATTCTTTTACCGAACTCAAGACTAATCATCCAATCATTTGCATCATTGGCCCAAATGGCAGTGGAAAAACTAATGTTTTAGAAGCTATATCACTCATCTCAGATAAAAAAGGAATTAGAGGAACATTAATAGAAGATTGTATAAAAAAAGATTCGAAAGACAAAACAATTATTTCCACAACAGTTAATTATGAAAAAAAAGATTACAAAGTAGATGTAATTTTTGAGGCAAAAGAAGATAAAATAAGAAAATATTTAAACATTGATAATAATAAATCTTCCTTAAATGAAGTCTTCAAAGATATAAATTTTATTTGGTTAACTCCACAAATGGACAAAATTATGTACGAGGGAGATACTATTAAAAGAAAATTTTTGGATAAAATTATTTCTAATTATAATTTAGGTTATAAAAAAAACTTAAGTAATTTTAAAAAGCTTTCAGAAGAAAGAATTCAGTTATTAAAAGAAAATCAAGATTTACAATGGTTGAATATTCTTGAAAAGAAAATGATAGATGAATTGTGGGGTATTTTTATTTATAGAAGATCTTTTATTAGTGATGTTAATAATGTTATTTCGAATAAATTAAATAACTTTTTAAAAATTAAATTAAATATTAAAAACTCTTACGATTTAGATTTGAATATTAACGAAAAAGAATTTTATGCATTTTTTGAAAAAAAATATTTTGAAAAACGTGAGATAGATCAAATAATCAAAAGAAATAGTGTTGGTCCACAATTTGATATTTTTGAATTTTTTAATGAAGAAACCAAATTAAATTCCGATCTATGTTCTACGGGCGAGCAAAAAAAAATATTAATATCATTAATTTTGGCATTTATTTTGTTAATGAAATCTAAAAATATAAATTCGATACTTTTATTTGATGAAATTGCATCTCATATAGATGGCAAAAATCTCGAACTTTTTTTTGATGAAATTGCAAAAATCGGGATGCAAACTTGGTACACAGGAACTAACATACAACCGTTCCAAACTATTGAAAATAAAGCACTTTTTGTAAAATTATAGCAATTACCTTGTCCTAATTAGGGATAAAAAATGTTATAAAAGCCTTCAATAAAAAATTCATTAATGCCTGAAAATTTATCAAAAAAACCTGAAAATAATTTATACGAAGCAGACTCAATTAAAGTTTTAAAAGGCTTAGATGCGGTTAGAAAAAGACCGGGAATGTATATTGGTGACACTGATGATGGAACCGGTCTTCATCATATGGTTTTTGAAGTTATTGATAACTCTATAGATGAAGCTTTAGCTGGCCACTGTAATGAAATTTACGTTTCATTAAATAAAGACCAGAGTGTTACCGTTGAAGATAACGGAAGAGGTATTCCCGTTGATATGCATAAAGAAGAAGGAATATCTGCAGCAGAAGTAATTATGACACAGTTACATTCTGGTGGAAAATTTGATCACGATTCATATAAAATTTCAGGAGGACTGCACGGGGTCGGTGTTTCTGTTGTGAATGCTTTATCTGAAAATTTAAAATTAAATATTTTCAGAAAAAATAAAGAATATCTCGTAGAATTTAAAGATGGAGTTACTATAAAACCATTAAAACAAATTGGCGATGCAAAAAAAGCAAATGGTACGTCAGTAACTTTTTTACCTTCAAAAAAAATATTTACCACTACAGTATTTGATATAAGTATTTTAAAAAAAAGAATTAAAGAATTAGCCTACCTTAATAAAAGTATTCAGATTATTTTAGAGGATAAGCGAGAAGAAAAAGTAAAAAGATCTGAATATAAATTTGAAGGCGGTATTGCGGAATTCGTAATTGATTTTGATAAAAATAAAGAAAAGCTTAAATCAGAAACAGGGGAAAATCTTTTCACAAAGCCAATATATATTTCAGGAAGCAAGAATGACATTCAATTAGAAGTAGCCCTGGTTTGGAACGCCGGTTATCAAGAACAAATTGTTACTTTTACAAACAACATACCACAAAAAGATGGGGGCACTCATTTAGTTGGTTTTAGAAATGCATTAACTAGAACTATAAATAAATATGTTGTTGATAATAGCATTTTAAAGAAAGAAAAAATCTCAGTAACAGGGGATGATGTTAGAGAAGGATTGACTGCAATAATTTCTGTTAAAGTTAAGGATCCAAAATTTTCATCTCAAACCAAAGAAAAATTAGTATCATCAGAAGTTCGCCCGGTTGTAGAGGGGCTAGTTAATGAAAAACTTGAAGTTTGGTTCGATCAAAATAACAAGATCACAAAAGTACTTGTAAATAAAATTTCACAAGCAGCTCTTGCAAGAGAGCTTGCTAGAAAAGCAAGAGAGAGTGTCAGAAGAAAAAGCGCTTTAGATATTTCTAGTTTGCCAGGTAAATTGGCCGACTGTCAAACAAAAGACAAAGATAAAGCTGAACTATTTATAGTTGAGGGGGATTCTGCGGGAGGATCTGCAAAACAAGCAAGAAATAGAGAATTTCAGGCCGTATTACCTTTAAGAGGAAAGATTTTAAATACCTATGTTGATTCAAAGAATAATGGGTCAGGCAAGCTAGATCCGACGGAAGCCAAAAAGGTTTATGCAAAGATGCTTTCTTCAAACGAAATTATAACTTTAATTAACGCCATCGGAACTGGATTTGATGATTTTAGTCTTTCAAAATTAAGATACGGAAAAATTATTATCATGACCGATGCCGATGTTGACGGATCTCACATAAGAACTTTACTATTAACTTTTTTTAATAATGAACCATTTAATGAACTTATTAAAAATGGAAAAATCTACATAGCGCAACCGCCATTATATAAAATCAAAGTAGGTAAAAAAATATCTTACATTAAAAATGATGAAGAACTTTTTGACATCACTATTGATACAGCCAAAGATAATATTAAATTTTTCTCAGATGAGGGCGGAAAAGCAAAAGAAGAAAATTTTGATGAGATTGTAAAATATTCAAGAAGATTTGACTCAAGAATAAAAAATTTAGGAAAAGATTTTGATAAAGAACTAGTAGAAGCCCTAGCTATAGTAGGAGGTTTTTATAAAGATAAAAAAGATTTTTTAATTAGAGATGATTCTAATGGTAAAAAAAAAGAAGGAGCTATACATGCAGCAGCAGAATATTTAAATAGATTTGGAAATAAAGTTGAGAATAATTTATGGACAGGTTCTTTTAAAGAGAATTCATTTATTTTAGAAAAAAAATATTATGAGGAAACTATCATAAAGAAATTAAGTTTTGATTTTTTAGACACTAAACATGTAGAAGAGTTAAGCCAATTAGGTGATATGTTGAAAATTTTTAGAAAAAAATGCCACATGATCAATTCAACTAATGAAAAAATTGATATTTATTCTCCAATAGATTTTCTAAAGAGAATAATAGAAGAAGGAAAAAAATCTATCTCTATACAGCGATTTAAGGGATTAGGAGAAATGAACCCGGAAGAATTATGGGAAACAACTCTAAATCCAGAGAATAATACATTGTTAAAAGTAAATTATTCTGGAAATGATGTTGATAATGAAACTACTAACCCGGGTGATCGTGATAGAGAAATTTTTAAGATTTTAATGGGCGAGGATGTTGTTCCAAGAAAAGATTTTATTAATAAAAACGCTATTAATGTAAATAATCTAGATATCTAGTTTAATGAGTTTAGCAAAACTTCCAGAGCTAAATGATAATAAGATAAAACTTCTAACGCTAATCAATATTCGTTGGGTTGCGATTTTTGGTCAGTTTGCAACAATATCAATTGTATATTACTATTTAAATTTTAGTTTTAATATTGGGTACTGTTATTTATTAGTATTATTTTCTTCTTTTCTTAATATTTTTCTCCAAATTAGATCAAAAAAAACTGTTCTATTATCCAATAAAAAAGCCACTTTTAGCATTCTTTATGATTTATTTCAGTTATTCGGATTACTATTTTTAACTGGTGGGTTGACCAACCCTTTTTCAATATTAATCGTTGCCCCAATTACAATTGCTGCAGGATTTTTAAATTTAAGAAGTAGTGTTCTGATAGGTTTTTTATCAATCGTATTAATTATTTTTCTATCATTTTTTTATTTTAAATTACCCGGACTTGAAAATAATTATCTTTTTCCAAAGTTTTATATTTTAGGATTAGTGCTAGCATTGTGTACGACGATAATATTTTTAGCCATTTATTCACAAAGATTGGCAATAGAAAGTGCGCAAAGAAATGAAGCTTTTAATTTTTTACAACAGATCTTTTTAAGAGAGCAAGAATTAAAATCTTTAGGTGGTTTAGCTGCAGCTGCAGCGCATGAATTAGGAACGCCACTAAATACTATATCGTTAGTCGCTAAAGAATTAAAAAAAGAAATAGGAACAAATAAAAAATTTAATCAAGATTTAGATTTGCTTATTTCACAATCTAAAAGATGCAGCGAGATATTGAAACAGATATCTAAAAACCCATATTCGGAAAAACAAGATAAGTTTTTTGATAAGGCTTCATTTAAAATTCTCGTTCATGAGATTGTTGATTCTTTTAAAGATCTAAGTAAAAAAAGAATAATTATTAATGAAAATGACTATAAAAAAGATTATTTAATTACAAAAAAAATTGAAATTATTTACAGTCTTAAAAATATCATTGATAATGCTTTAAAATTTTCATCAAATAAAATCGAAATCTTTTTATCCTCTAATGAAAATGAGCTGAGAATAAAAGTGGAAGATGATGGTGATGGGTTTTCAAAACAAATATTAGGAATTTTAGGTGATCCTTATATTAACAAAAGAGATCTCGATAATAATAAAGAAGGGTTAGGTCTTGGTATTTTTATAGCAAAAGTTTTTTTAGAAAGACTGTCTGCTATTATTAATTTCTATAATTTAGAAGATAAAGGCGCTGCGGTCGATATATCTTGGCAAAAAAAAGATTTAATTAATTTAAAACTTATATAGCTGGCTCTTGTTGTGTCATACAGTGAATTGCTCCAAATCCCCAAATAAGATCACGACAATTGATTGGAACAATTTTTCTATCCTTAAAATGTTTTTCTAAAATTTGAAATGCTTTGTCATCATTTTTATCTTCAAATATTGGCAGAAGAACAATTTTATTTGCTATATAAAAATTTAAGTAGCTAGCAGGCACTCTTGTGTCATCTATAATTAAAGGTGAGGGCATTGGAATTTCTACGATAGTATTTTGTTTGCCTGAGTGATTTCTAGATCTTTTTAATATTTTTAAATTTTCATTTAAAGCTGAATAATTTTCATCACTTTTTTGATATTCCATCGCTGTAAAGATTTTATCATCATCAAAAAATCTAGTGATATCATCGATATGACCGTGAGTATCATCGCCGACAATACCTTTATTAAGCCATATAAAATTTTTGATATTTAAACTTTCGCTTAAGATTATTTCTAATTTTTCTCTACTTAATCCAGGATTTCTTTCTTGAACTTTGCTTAACAAACATTCTTTTGTTGCAATTAAAGTTCCTTTTCCATTCACGTCAATTGCACCACCTTCTAGTATAACATCTTTAACTTTGTTTTTAATTTTTGCTTTTATATCTATTAATTCTATATTTTTAATTTTTGCTATTTGTGGCTTTATATTATTGTCGAAATTGTAATCTTTATATTTTGCCCACGCATTGAAATGAAAATTTGTCATGATCTTCTTTTTCAAAAGATCGTTTACTAGAAAAATAGGCCCTGTATCTCTGGTCCAAACTCTATTTGTTTTAATGATGTGAAAATTAACCTTATTAAGGTTTGTTTTTTCTTTAATTAAAATTCTCTTAATATTTTTTTTAACAGCTTTTGATTGGATTAAAATATCAACGTTTTGAACTTTAGATAAGGCTGAAGCTATTTTAGCAAAAGTTGACGGAATATTTTCAAATTTATCAGGCCAGTCATTTTTATTATGTGGCCACGCTAACCATGTAGAGCTTTGATTTTCCCACTCTGCCGGCATTCTATAACCCAAGGATGCCAGATTTTCATTCATCGGAAGGATTCTTTAAAAGACCGTGGTATTGATCAATTCTTCTATCTCTCAGGAATGGCCAATGTTGTCTTACTTTCTCAACTTTGCTTAGATCAATATTGCAGATAATTATTTCTTCCTTTTCGTTGCTAGCTTCCGCAATAATATTTCCATTAGGGTCAAATATGATTGAATTGCCCCAAAATTCGATAGCCTTATCCTTTTTGCCCTCAATGCCCACTCTGTTGACAGAAACAACAAATACACCATTCGCTATGGCGTGTGATCTTTGAATTGTAAGCCATGCATTTAATTGTGATTTACCAAATTCTTTTTTCTCACGTAAGTGCCAGCCTATTGCTGTTGGGTAAAATATAATTTCTGCACCCTTTAGAGCTGTTAAACGGGCAGCTTCTGGAAACCATTGATCCCAGCATATTAAAGTTCCAATCGTACCGTGCTTAGTCTTGAAACTTTTAAAACCTAAATCACCTGGTGTGAAATAAAACTTTTCATAATATTGCGGATCATCAGGAATATGAATTTTTCTATAATGACCAAATATTTTTCCTTTTTCATCAATCACAACACATGAGTTATGATAAAGGCCTGAAACTTTCTTTTCAAAAAGAGGAACGATTATATTTACACTTATTTTTTTTGCTAATTCACATAATGCATTAGTAGTTTTTCCAGGTATCTTTTCTGCTATTGCAAAGTTGTCGTGATTTTCTTCTTGGCAAAAATAATGTGTAAGAAATAGTTCAGGCAAACAAACAATTTGTGCACCTTTTTTTTTAGCTAATTTTATTTTATCAATGGCTTTAGAGAGATTTTTTTTTGGATCAGCATCCATCTTCATCTGCACCAAAGCTACTTTAGTTAGTGAAGACATTGTTTATTTAAATAATTTAGAAAAACTCCTTTTAGGTCTATTTTTCCAGTAGCCTCTATGAAATGCATCACTTGCTATAAGAGGTATAACGCTAGTTGCTTCAGCGAAAACCATTTGCTCTCTTGCTGTATCTACTTTCCCCCATGAGCTTGCTTCTTTTAATGTAGAAGAACTGCACGCTCCATCTCTAACGTCAGCAACAGTAATTTGTATTGCGTATTTATGCATATCAACTTCTTTTCCTAAAAGTTCAGCACATATTACTGTGTCTTGAATATAGTTTTTAGGAACACCACCACCGATCATTAATAAACCTGAAGTTTTTGATTTAATTTTAATTTCAGTAAGTTCTCTAAAATCTCTTATAGAGTCAATTGTTAAATGTTTTTTAGGATTTCTTTCTTGATGCATTACTAAACCAAATCCAGCACTAGAATCTACAAAGGCAGGACAGAATATTGGCACATCATTTTCGTAAGCAAGTTGAATTAAAGATTCTTTCTTCTTTGCATTTTTTGTTAAATATTTTCCCATTTCTCTAATGAATTCACGAGAAGTATAAGGTCTAGGTTCTAATTGATCTGCTATTTCTCCAACCGTTTTATCGCACGCTTGTAATTGGTCCTCATCAATGTAGGTGTCGTATATTCTGTCGATATAATGTTCTCTTAACACATTGTCATTTTGGAATTGAGATCCTTGGTAATGTTTAAAGCCTAGCGCTTCAAAGAAATCCATATCAACAATAGATGCTCCTGTTGAAACGATAGCATCAACCATGTTGTTTTTAACTAGATCAGCATAAACTTTCATACATCCTGCAGCAGAAGTTGATCCTGCTAAAGTTAAGAAAATAGTACAGTTTTTATCGTTTAACATTTCGTTATAAATTTGCGCCGCATTGGCTGTTTCTCTAGATGTAAAAGACATCTTAGCCATAGCATCTATGATGGGCCTTGCATCAAAAGAGGTAATATCTATGTGTTCTATAGCTTTACTTAAAAAAGTAGATTTGTTGTGACCTATAGTTGGATTTGAGGATTTGTTCATTAAGCAACAAGATAATTGCTTTTATATTCCTCGTCCTGTTCATTTTGGTAAACAGACATTATTGGTTTATCATCAATTTCAAAAATATCATCTGAGTAAAAACCATTAAATTTAGTTCTAAAAGTTAAGCCGTAACTTCCTAATTGTCCAATCTCGATATAATCACCTTCTTTTAAATTATTTGGCAACATGTAAGGACCTTTCATAAAATCCATACTATCACAAGTTGGTCCGTAAAAATTGAAAGGAGTGAAACGTCTACTTAAATCTTTTCCAGTATCAATAACTTTTGTTGGGAAAATAAAATTTGGAACTCCAGCATCAAATAAAGATCCATAAGTACCATCATTAATATAAAGACTTTGTTTTTTTCTAAGTTCAACTTTAACAATAGTAGAACCGCTTTCTGCAACAATAGCTCTTCCTGGTTCGCAAATTAACTCTGGTTGTTTGGGTAGATTTAATTTGTTTACTGCTTTTTTAATTTCTTCCATGTAGTTTTCTAATGGCTGAGGATATAAATCTGGATACTTAGATGGGAATCCTCCACCCACATTAATAATGTCAGGAGCAATTCCTGATTTTGCAATTATATTTCCAATTTCTTTTATTCCTTTTGAGTAAGATACTGGATGCATACATTGTGAGCCAACGTGGAAACTTACTCCAAGTTTTTTAACAAGCGGTCTTACTAATTTTATTAATCCAATAGCTTCAGCAGGAGAAGCTCCGAATTTTTTTGAAAGATCAATTTCAGAATGTTCGTTAGAAACAAATATTCTTAAATACAAAGTTAAATCTTTTGCATCTTTAGTTGCTTCAAAAATTTTAATTAATTCATCTTTTGTATCAAAAGAAAAATCTCTCACACCATAATTAAAATATGCTTCTTCAATGCTCTTTCTATTTTTTACTGTGTGCATGAAATAAAGTTTTGCATCTTTTGCAATCGACTTAACTAATTTAATTTCTTCTAGAGAGGCTACATCAAAATTTGAAATTCCATTTTGATAGATGTGTTTGATAACACTTTTGTGAGGATTTGTTTTTACAGCGTATAGGGGTTTCCCCGGAAAATTATTTACAAAAAAATTGCAAGCCAGTTTTATACTTTCTGGTCGAATACAATATACAGGATTTACTGGTTGAAGTTCTCTGACTAAGTCAGAAACAGAATTAAACTTTTTCAATTCTTGTTATGTCCTTTTGTTAAAAATTAATAATTAATTAACTATAGAGTCGTGAATTAGGGCAAATTTTTATTTCTGTAAAGTATTTATTTTAGGTAATAAAAATTTTTTTCATAGTGTGACCTTAGCTTGAGATCGAGTTCTAGAAGGACTATACTCGGGTCTCAATGAATAAAATTTTAACCTCAAAATTGAATCTAGGGCAGTTCGAGAACAAATCTTTGCTCATAGTGGACGATGATGATCCGTTTCGAAACAGGCTTTCAAAAGCCATGGAAAATAAAGGTTTTTTTGTTACTTCGGCCTCTAGTGTTGCTGAGGCGAACCAAAAAGTTAAAGCCGCGGCCCCAACTTTTGCCATTATAGATCTTAGACTGAACGATGGGAGCGGTTTGGACGTTGTTAAAGAGATCCACAAGGTCAAAGCTGACAGTAGAATTATAGTTTTAACCGGCTATGGAAACATTCCAACAGCTGTTGCAGCTGTTAAATCTGGGGCTATAGACTATCTTGCTAAGCCGGCTGACGCTGAGGATTTAGAAGCGGCTTTATTGGCAGACAAAGATAAGAAAGCAATTCCTCCAGAGAACCCAATGTCGGCTGATAGGGTAAAATGGGAACATATTCAGAGAGTATTTGAATTATGTGATCGAAATGTTTCTGAGACGGCCAGAAGACTTAAGATGCACAGAAGAACCCTTCAAAGAATACTTTCAAAAAGATCTCCAAAGTAACTAACTATTCTTACAAGATCTAAAATAGGTATTTTGTATTAATATTCTTTTGTTTGGACCTGTTATCAAGTGATCTATCTTAAACAAATTATTATTTATCACTCTTAAGTATGTTTTGTAGGTATCTTTTTTACAAAAGTACCAAGAAATAAGATTCTCTTTGAAGTTGTTATTAAATTTTTGATAAATTTTATTTTTTTTATCGCCTAGTAAAAAGTAAAATTTTATAAAATTTTTATTTTCAACGATATCAAACTTTTGATAGCCAGATATTGCATTCCCGTTACCTTTTTTGTGAATTAAGCTTTTTTCTTCGTAATGAAAGTTATTTAATTTTTTAGATTTTAAAGACACTAAACCTTCGCCTAAAAAGCCATTTGATATTTTTTTTTTTAAATACCAAGAACCCAAAAGGTTTTTGAACATTTATAATTAGATATTAAGAATTTAAGATTTTATATATTTTTTTAACTTAAAAATATGTGGAATTAACAATGCTAACAAAGTTATTTTAAATAATTCAGCAAATATAAAAGGAGCTACTCCTAATTTGATAATAGAATCATTCCAACCAAATATTGTACCAAGCCACATAACTCCCAATACATAAGTCGGGATAATTGCGATTATTAATTTTGTAACTCTTGTTAGAATTTTATCTTCATCTTTGATATTTCCAGAAAGATATACAGTAATAAAATATCCCATTAAGTATCCGCAAGTTGGTCCAAGTATATAACTTAATCCAACACCTTTTTCTGGAGTGCCAGCAAATACTGGAAGACCAAATAAGCCTTCTAAAAAATAAGTTAATAGTATTAAAAGACCCACTCTTTTTCCAAAAGCAACACCGATCGCCATGATTACGAAGGTCTGCATAGTCATTGGCACAGGATAAAATGGAACTTTTGTTTTAGCGGACAAAGTAATGATAAAAGTTGCAAAAACAATTACGGGCAACAACCACATAACTTCTTTTAATAAAAAAATTTTTTTATTTTGAGTTTTGTTATTAAGCATTTTTTTTTGTCAGTTTTAAAAAAACATCTTCTAAGTCTGCATCTTCTGTTAAAATATCCAAAATTTCAATATTTTTTTCTTTAACTTCAGATATGATTTCTTCAATTTTATTCTCATTTTTATTATAGGTAACGCTAATAAGGTCGGGTTTAGGGTAATTAATTGTAAGACCGGACTTCAGTTTTTCTCCAATATTTTTAGGAACTTTTAATTTAAAAATTATTTTTTTTGTTAATATATTATTTAGTAAATTTTCAGTTTTATCTAATGCTATTAACTCACCATTGTTAATAATGGCAATACGGTCACATAATTGTTGGGCTTCTTGCAGGTAGTGAGTTGTTAAAATAATAGTTACACCTTGCTTGTTAAGCTGTTGAATATTTTCCAAAAGTTGTTGTCTAAGGTCTACGTCAACGCCAGCTGTAGGCTCATCTAGAATTAAAATAGGAGGACGGTGAACGAGAGCTTTTGCAACTAACAATCTTCTCTTCATTCCTCCAGATAAACTTCGAGCATATGAATCCGCCTTATCTTGAAGCATGGTGATTTCTAAAATTTTATCTGTGATTCTTTCGCTTTCTTTAATTCCATACATTCCAGCTTGAATTTCGAGTAATTTTCTTGGAGTAAAAAATGGATCAAGATTTGTTTCTTGAGGAACTATTCCTATAGAACTTCTTACCTCTCTAGGATTTTTATCTAGATCGAAATTCCATACCTTTACTAAACCAGAAGATTTTATAACTGTTCCCGCAAGAATATTTATAAATGTAGATTTGCCAGCACCATTTGGACCTAATAAACCAAATATTTCTCCTTTATTAACATTTAAGCTAATATTTTTTAAAGCGTGGATTGTATTTTGTTTTGTTTTAAATTCTTTTGAAAGATTAGTAATTTCTAGTGCTAAAAAATTTTCCATTAATATTATGTAATATAATTTTTGTATTTATAAGATAATATTTATTTAATGACCAATTCTAAAAAAACAGACCTTCTTTATCTAATTGATGGCTCTGGTTATATTTTTAGAGCTTTTTACGCGCTTCCACCACTTACAAGAAAAAGCGACGGAATGCCAGTGGGTGCTGTCAGTGGATTTTGCAATATGCTTTACAAATTTCTAGAAGATGCAAAATCAAAAAATGGTCATGAAAAACCGACTCACATAGCTGTTATATTTGATACCGCCAGAAAGAATTTTAGAAATAATATTTATCCAGAATACAAAGCAAATAGGAGTGAAACTCCAGAAGATTTAATACCTCAATTTAGTTTTATACGTGAAGCCGTAAAAGCTTTTAATTTACCAAGTATAGAGATGGAAAATTATGAAGCTGATGATTTGATAGCCACATACAAAAAAGAAGCTTTAAAAAAAAATATAAGAGTTAAGATAATTTCATCTGACAAAGATTTAATGCAATTAATTGATGATCAAACAACACTTTTTGATTCAATGAAAAATAAAGATATTGGCATTGAAGAGGTTAAGGAAAAATTTGGTGTAACCCCAGATAAAGTTATTGAAGTACAGGCATTAGCAGGCGACAGCTCAGATAATATACCCGGTGTTCCAAGCATAGGAGTTAAAACTGCTGCAGAGTTAATTAATGAATTTGGTTCAGTAGAAAACTTATTAAAGAATGTAGATAAAATTAAACAGCCAAAACGAAGACAGGCAATTTCTGACAATAAAGAGAATGCGCTTATTAGTAAGAAATTAGTAACACTAAAAGATGATGTTCCTACAGTTGAAAAAATTGAAGATTTTGTAGTTAAGGACTTAGATAAAGGAAAAATTATTTCATTTTTAAGAAAAATGGAATTTACGAGACTTTTGGAAAGAATTGAAAAAGCTTATGGAGGACAAACAGATAAACAAGGTATTGTTTTAGAAGAAACGAAAGACATTATTTCTACAGGCACAAAAGTTTCTAGGGAAAATTATAAAACAGTATTCAAATTATCTGAACTGGAAAAAATTTTAGAAGACGCTGAAAAAAAAGGTGCTGTCGTTGTTGATGTTGAGACAAATTCTTTAAATATTAGACAGGCAGATTTAGTGGGTATTTCTTTATGCGTAAAAGAGGGGAATGCTTATTACATACCTTTAAATCATTCTAATAAAGAGGATAAACAAATTAAATCCCAGTTAGACATTGATGCCGTCATTAAAAAGATCAAACCTTTTCTTGAGGACAAAAGTATAAAAATAATTGGACACAATATTAAATATGATTTTCGAATATTAAAAAAATATGGAATCCATTTAAATTCAATAGAAGACACCATGTTAATGTCTTATGTGTTGGATGCTGGAATAAATCGTCATGGAATGGATTTACTTTCTGAGATTCATTTAAATCATAAGACAATTTCTTTCAAAGATGTTGCCGGTATTGGAAAGTCACAAGTTACTTTTGATAAGGTTTATATTGATAAGGCAACAGAATATGCGGCTGAAGACGCTGATGTTACTTTAAGATTATATAATTTTTTTAATAATAGAATTTTTAAAGAAGAAGTATTGAAAGTTTATCAAGAACTTGAAAAGCCAATGGTTGAAGTACTGTCACAAATGGAGGAAAACGGAATAAAGATTGATGAAAAAATTTTAAAAAATTTATCATTAAAATTTGAGAAAGATTTAAAAGTTCTAGAAAAAAAAATTTATGAACATGCGGGCGAAGAGTTTAATATTGCATCAACAAAACAACTTGGCGATATTCTTTACAAAAAGCTAAAAATTGTTGGCACCAAGAAAACAAAAAAAGGTAATTACGCAACCAATGTTAATATTTTAGAGGACTTGGCTTTTCAAGGGCATGATTTACCTCAGCTTATTTTAGATTGGAGACAAAAATCTAAATTAAAAAATACTTACACGGATAGTTTACAAGAATTTATCGACCCAAAAACTAAAAGAATTCATACATCTTTTTTACTTGCAGCCACCAATACGGGCAGACTTGCATCTAGCGATCCAAATATTCAAAATATTCCAATTAAGTCCGCAGAGGGAAAAGAAATACGTTCCGCATTTATAGCCGATAAAGGTAATTTTTTAATTTCAGCAGACTATAGTCAAATTGAAATGAGAATACTTGCCCACATGGCCGACGTTAAGGAGCTTAAGAAAGGTTTTTTAAATTCTGAAGATATTCATAATATTACAGCAGCTCAAATATTTGAAGTAAAGCACGCAGAAATTAATGAAGAAATGAGAAGAAAAGCAAAGGCAATTAATTTTGGAATTATCTATGGAATTTCATCATACGGTCTTGCTAAACAAATTTCAGTTTCCAACACTGAAGCAGAATCTTTTTTAAAATCTTATTTTAAGAAATTTCCAGAAATAAAAGATTACATGAATGAAACATTAAAAAGTTGCAGAAAATATGGTTATGTAAAAACAATATTTGGTAGAAAATGTAACTTTCCAAATATTAATGACAAAAATCATACTTTAAGAACTTTTCAAGAAAGAGCATCTATTAATGCGCCAATACAAGGAACTGCAGCAGATCTTTTAAGACTCGCAATGATAAAGATAGATCAAAAGATTCGAGATCAAGATTTAAAATGTAGAATGCTTTTGCAAATTCATGATGAGTTAGTATTCGAATCCTCTACTGATAATATTAAAAAATCAAAAACTGATATTGTCGAAATAATGTCAAAAGCGTCCGAACCCGACTATAAATTTTCTATTCCTTTAAGCGTAGACATTAAAGAAGGATTAAATTGGACTACTGCGCATTAAAACTTTTGATTATACAAATATTATTATAAAATAATTTACATGAATAAAACAATCGCTCTAGTCGATGATGATAGAAATATCTTAACAAGCGTTTCAATGGCGCTTGAGAATGAGGGATTTAAAGTTCAAACCTATCTTGACGGTGAAAGCGCATACATCGGAATGACGCGTAATCCTCCTGATCTAGCAGTTATAGATTTAAAGATGCCCAAAATGAACGGCGAAGAATTATTAGAAAAATTAAGAAAAAAATCTTCTATACCTATAATTTTATTAACTTCTAAAGACGATGAGGTAGATGAGTTGTTAGGATTAAAACTAGGCGCTGATGATTATGTTAAAAAGTCTGGTGGATTTTCTATTAAAGTATTAATAGAGAGAATTCGTGTTCAATTTAGAAAGTTAGAACCTAAGACTGCCTCACAACCAAAAAATATTTTAACCGTTGGAAGATTAACCCTGGACTCAGAGCAATTAGAATGTGAATGGGGAGGAAAAACTTTGCCCGATAAATTAACTACAACTGAATTTAAGATTATTTACGAGTTAGCAAAAAGGCCTGGAGTTGTTAAAGAAAGAGCCTATTTAATGAATATTGCCTATAAGCAGGATAATGACATTGAAGACAGAACTATAGACAGTCATGTTAAAAGAATAAGAAAAAAATTTAAAAAGATTGATCCAAAATTTTCAGCAATTGAAACAAGATATGGAAGTGGCTATCGCTGGAATGTTAGTTAAATAGAATGAAATTTTCTGTTAATTTAAAATCTTTATTAGCAAGATTTTTATTTATAAATTTATTTTTTTTTTCAATATTAATCTTAGCAACTTTTTCTTATCTTCAGTCAATCGAACCCGAGCTTGTTGGCAACAAAAAGAAAGAACATTCTAAACTTATTAAGAATATCGCTTTAAACATGGAGTTACAGCGTATTCCCTACAGGAGAGATAATCTTAAAAGTTTTCTAGCAAATTATAAATATTTATTACCAAATATTAATCAAATTAGAATTTATGATCTAAAAAAAGAAATCATAGTAGATGCTCACTCCCTAGATATAAATGCTAAACCATTTTACAAAGTACCAGATGTTCAAGAAAAAAAATTAACAACAGACAACTTACCAGACACACCAGATCTAACTACTCAACAAGAAGAAAAGATACTTAATAAAATTATTAATGATAATTTAAGTATATTGGGATCTGATAAGGTTTTAACTTTTTCAAGAAAGATCAAAAATAATTTTGTTGTTGTTAGCTTGTCCTCTCTAACTTTAAATGGTGAAAATAAAGGCTTTATTGTTATCTCGGAAGACTCAAATGATATTGAAAATGCTGTCGTTGAAAGAAAAAACTTTGTTATCAGAACGGCATTAAGCGTTGCTACTATCATATTAATTTTTTCAATATTTTTAAATGCAAATATTATTAAACCAATTAGAATTTTAGGACGTTACGCAACTTCAGCAAGTTCTGATCACCCTGACAATAAAATTATTAATAGAATTAATCTAAGACGAGATGAAATTGGTAATTTATCAAGATCACTCTCAGGGATGACAGATAATTTGTATAAACGAATTGAATTTGCAGAAAGATTTGCATCTGATCTTACACACGAAATTAGAAATCCATTAGCATCGTTAAAAGCAGCATCAGAGCTGTTACCTAATGCAAAAGATGCAGAAAAAAAGACTAGGTTACTTGGAATTTTAAATGATGATGTTGTGAGGATTGAAAGATTAATAACAGATTATTCTAACATGCTAAAAGGTGAGGCTTTAGAAGCTAAATTACAATTAACCAGATTTGATTTAATTAAACTTATAAAAAAAGTTGCAGATGAATATCAGCAGGTTATTGATAATACTAAAAAAAATATTTCAATAGAGATTAATAATTTAATAAAGAAAAAAACTTTTGTTATTGGTTTTGAAAGTAGAATTGAACAAGTTATTTCTAATATATTAGAAAATTCTATTTCATTTAGTCCTGAAAAAAGTACTCTAAAAATAAACATTGAGAGCGCTAATAATTATGCAAGAATAATTATTGCTGATGAAGGTCCTGGATTTAACGAAAGTAATATCGGAAAAGTTTTTGAAAGATTCTACAGCAACAGACCAAAGGAAATGTTCGGTATGCATTCTGGACTAGGATTAAATATAGTTAAAAATATAGTCGAATCTCACAAAGGTCACATTAAAGCGTATAATTTAAATGAAGAAGGAAGAAGAGGTGCTGTAGTTGAGATTGATTTACCAATAGCAGATTAAATTTCATAAATAAAATTGATATATCCGAGTTTTATTGTTAGTTAACTTTTTAAATGACACAAGATTTTAAAGTAAAAGATTTAAAACTAGCAGAGTTTGGTAATAAAGAAATTTCTCTAGCAGAAACTGAAATGCCAGGTTTAATGGCAATTAGAAGTGAATATCAGTCTAGCAAGCCCTTAAAAGGCGCAAAAATAATTGGCTGTCTTCACATGACAATTCAAACTGCAGTTTTGATAGAAACTTTAGTGGCTCTAGGAGCAGAGGTCAGATGGTCATCTTGTAATATATTTTCAACGCAAGATCATGCTGCAGCCGCAATTGCTGCAAAAGGAATTCCAGTATTTGCATGGAAGGGTGAAACAGAAGAAGAATATTGGTGGTGTATTGAACAAACTATTAATGGAAAGAAAGACTGGAAACCAAATCTCATATTGGACGACGGCGGAGATCTAACAATGTTATTGCACGATAAGTACAAAGATTTATTAAAAAATGTTAAGGGAGTTTCCGAAGAGACTACAACTGGGGTTAAGGCTTTAAACAAATTAGAGAAAGATAATAAATTATTAATTCCAGCAATTAATGTGAATGATTCAGTGACAAAATCTAAATTCGATAATTTGTATGGCTGCAGAGAAAGTTTAGTAGATTCAATTAGAAGAGCAACGGATGTTATGATGTCAGGAAAAGTCGCTATAGTTGCTGGATTTGGGGATGTCGGAAAAGGAAGCGCAGCATCACTTAGACAAAGTGGCGCAAGAGTTTTGATTACTGAAACAGATCCAATTTGTGCATTGCAAGCGGCAATGGAAGGATATCAAGTTGTGTTAATGGATGAGGCCATATCATCAGCTGACATTGTGGTTACAGCAACAGGAAATAAGGACATCGTTAACATCGAGCACATGAGAAAAATGAAAGATAGATCAATCCTTTGTAATATTGGACATTTTGATAATGAAATTCAGGTAAGTGCATTAAAAAATTACAAATGGAATGAAGTAAAACCACAGGTTCATGAAATTGAATTTCCAGATAAAAAAAGAATTATTTTATTAGCAGAAGGTAGACTAGTGAATCTTGGTTGCGCAACAGGACATCCTAGTTTTGTAATGAGCGCTTCTTTTACAAATCAAGTCATTGCGCAAATTGAATTATGGAATAGCAATGGCAAATATGAGAACAAAGTCTACGTTTTGCCAAAACATTTAGATGAAAAAGTTGCGATGTTGCATCTTGCAAAAGTTGGTGCAAAACTTACGAAATTAACCAAAGAACAAGCTGATTATATAAGCGTTTCTGAAAAAGGACCTTTTAAACCAGATACATATCGTTATTAATTTCAATTAAATGGAATTAAAATCTTTAGATTCCACAAAAAAAGTTGCTGAAGCTGTCGCAATTAATTTAAAACCAAACGACTTTATATTGCTCAGTGGCAACTTAGGTACTGGCAAAACAACATTTACTAGATTTTTAATACATTATTTACAGCAAAAAAATCAACACCCTTTAGAAGAAATTGTAAGCCCCACTTTTAATATAGTTCAATATTATGATTTAGGAAAAGGTTTAAAAATTGCCCATTATGATTTTTATAGATTAAAAAAAGAAAAAGAAATTTTAAATATAGGATTATTCGATACGGCAAAAGATTTTATAAATATTATAGAATGGCCAGAAATTGCCATGAATTCGCTGAATGATTTTTTACAAATTAAATTTACTTATGATCCCGATAAAGATCTTAGATCTCTAGAGTTTAATAGAAAAGGAAAATGGCTAGGCTTTGATATTAATGATTAAAAAAAATAGATTAAAAATAATAAAAACTTTTCTTAAAAAAAATTATATAGAAAATTATAAAATTAAAGAAATAAAAGGAGATGCTTCTTTTAGAAAATATTTTAGAATTAACTATAAAAATAAATCTTATATTCTTGCTTCCGCAGAACAGGAAAAGAAGTCTAATATTTTAAATTATGTTTTAATTAATAAGTTTTTAAGCAAACAAGCGATTAGCGCGCCAATAGTAATAGATTATGATTATAAAAATGGCTTAGCTATATTGCAGGATTTTGGGGACAAAACTTATCTTCAGTTAATTAAAAAATCTAAAAATAAATTTAGTATTTATCAGTCATTAATCAAATATTTAATTAAATTACAAAGAATAAATTATAAAACTAATATTTTTCGATTTAAAAAATATAATTTTAAAATATTAAAAAAAGAAATAGATTTATTTTTTATTTGGTATTTGCCACATATACTTAAAATAAAAAATAATCCTAAAATTAAAAAATTAAGAGAATTGTTACTATCAATTCTAAAGAATAATTTTATTAAGAATAATTATTTTGTTCATAGAGACTTTCACGTCTCAAATATGATGGAATATAAAGAAGGATCAAAAAATAATATTGGTATTATTGATACCCAGGATGCCTTGATTGGCTCAAGAGCTTACGACATACTTTCCCTAATAGATGATGTTAGGATCCAAACTAGTCCTGAGTTGAAGGAAAAGTTATTGAATTATTATTTATTATTAGTGAAGAAAGAAAAGCATTTTAATATGCAGCAATTTAAGAAAGAATTTTCTATTCTGTCAGTGCAAAGAGCTATGAAAATTATTGGAATATTTTCAAGGCTTTTTAAGCGAGACAAGAAAAGCAGATATTTAAAATTAATTCCTTACACTTGGACAATACTTAATAAAAGGTTAGAAGATCCAATATTTAACGAGGTGAGAATTATCATTAATCAGCAAATTAAATTAAGATCCAAAAATGTTAATTGATAAAAAGTTTTTTGAAGATTCAGAAGCTTGGCCCTTTGCCGAATCTAGAGAAATATTAAAAAAAAGATTAAAAATAATAGAGAAAAAAGGTTACGTTTTATTTCAGACCGGTTATGGACCAAGTGGACTTCCTCACATTGGAACTTTCGGAGAAGTTTGCAGAACAACTATGGTCATGAATGCTTTTCAAAGATTATCTAATATACCTGTTAAATTATTTACATTTTCAGATGACATGGATGGACTTAGGAAGGTTCCAGATAACATTCCAAATAAATCAATTTTAGAAGATAATTTAAATAAGCCATTAACAGCAATTCCTGATCCGTTCAAAAAATTTAAGAGTTTTGGAGAGCATAATAATAATATGTTAAAAAAATTTTTAGATGAATTTAATTTTAAATATGAATTTAAAAGTTCAACTGAACTTTATACTAAAGGCGAATTTGATGACGCTTTAACTGCAGTCCTAAAAAATTATGATAAAATTATGGATGTTGTTTTACCAACACTTGGTCCAGAAAGAAGAAAAACTTACAGTCCATTTTTGCCTATATGTCCCGAAACAGGAAAAGTATTAGAAGTTGCTGTAGTTGAAAAAAATCTAGATACCAAAACTATTGTTTATCAAAATGGAAATAAAAAAGTTGAAACAAAAATTACAGGAGGGTCATGTAAATTACAGTGGAAAGTAGACTGGGCTATGCGCTGGTTTGCTCTTGGAGTTGATTTTGAAATGTATGGAAAAGATTTAATCCCAAGTGCAGAACTATCCAGTAAAATTTGTAAAATTTTAGGAGGAATACCTCCAGCTGGATTTGCCTATGAGTTATTTTTAGACGAGAATGGAGAAAAAATTTCTAAATCAAAAGGCAATGGAATTACAATTGAACAATGGTTGAAATATGCGTCTCCAGAAAGTTTGTCTCTGTATATGTATCAAAATCCGACAAGAGCTAAAAAATTATATTTCCAAGTTATCCCAAAAGCAGTTGATGAGTATCTTTCTTTCCTAGAAAAATTTGACAAACAGGAAGCAAAAGAAAAATTAGGAAATCCGGTTTGGCATGTTCACAATGGCAATCCACCAAAAGAAGAAATAATTATCTCCTTTAATATTTTGCTTAATTTAGTGAGCGTTAGCAATACAGATAAAGAAGAAGTTATTTGGAAATTTATTAATAATTTCAGTCCAAATTTAGTTAAAGAAAATCATCCTATTCTTGCAAAACTTATTTTAAATGCAATTAATTATTTTAATGATGTTGTGAAGGTTAATAAAAAATTTAGAAAACCGGACTCGACTGAGAAAAAAGCATTACAGGATCTTGCTGAACAAATTTCTAAAATGAGTCCAGCTTTACAGCCAGAAGAAATGCAAACAATAGTTTATTCTGTTGGCAAAACACATTATTCAAAAGAGAGATTAAGAGAGTGGTTTAAAATGATTTATGAAGTGCTTTTTGGAGATGAACAGGGACCTAGAATGGGATCTTTTATAAGTTTTTATGGTATTAAAGAAACAGTGAATTTAATTAACAAGTCTATTAATGATTAATCATAAAAATGAATTATCAGATTATTAATTCTTTCATTAATAAACTTGATCCTGAACTTGCCCATTCTTTAGCCATTCAATTTTTAAAAAATCTTTATATTCCACTCTTCCCATCAAAAGATGATGAGATTTTAAAGATTAATATTTTAGGAAATGAATTTTTAAACCCAATAGGTCTAGCGGCCGGATTTGATAAGAATGCCGAAGTATATGATAAAATGTTTGCTCTTGGATTTGGCTTTGCAGAAGTAGGAACTATTACTCCAAAGTTACAAGAAGGAAATTCAAAGCCAAGAGTTTTTAGATTAATAGAAGATAAAGCGATTATTAATCGTTTAGGTTTTCCAAATCAGGGTTTAGTTAAAATTAAAAGTAGAATCGAAACAAAAAAAGCAGCGGGAATTTTAGGAATTAATATAGGGCCTAATAAAGACAGCGCATCCCGCATTGATGATTATGTTGAATGTTTTAAAAATTTTCATAATTTATGTAGTTATATATGTATAAATATTTCATCACCTAACACTGAAAATTTAAGAAATTTTCACGAACAAGATAATTTAAAAAAATTATTAACTGAAATTTTAAATATAAAAAAAAATTTAAGTAGCAGAACACCAGTTGTTTTAAAGATATCACCAGACATCAATGACGCTGATATTGATATGATTTGTAAAAATGTTTTAGAATTTAATTTAGATGGATTAGTTTTAACTAACACATCGGTAAAACTAAGAGAAAATTTATTAAACAAACAAAAAAACGAAACAGGAGGATTGTCAGGCTTTCCTATCAAAGATACCTCTAATTTAATTATCAAAAAATTTTTTAAGACTATCAAAGGAAAAGTGCCAATAATTGGTGTGGGTGGAATTGATTCAGGAGCCTCTGCTTATGAAAAAATAAGAGCTGGAGCTTCTTTATTACAGCTTTATACGGGCTTAGTTTACAAAGGGCCTTTTGTTGTAACGACTATTAAACAAGAATTGGCTGAGCTATTGAGAAGAGATGGATTCCCTTCTTTACAAAAAGCGGTAGGCGTTGACAGCGAATAAATTAATTACCAAAGTCAAAATTACTAAAAAAGTTAGTCGTTTTCTAAGATTTAAATACCAAACGTTGCTAGGTTCAGAAAATATTTTTCCATCTATAAAATTAGTTGAAAAGAATAAGATTATATAGATTGCAATTTTTATATCTTGGTTTGAAAAAAAATCTAAAATAAAAGAAAAAACTGGGACTATAACGCTCAAGGTTAATAATAAATTTCTGTTATTAGAAATATTACTATTCAGAATTTTACTCCATTGACTGCCGCAAAGAAAGGCCAGAATTATATTTGCATAGAACAAATAGACATCGACAACATAATTATTAAAATTTGAAATAAAAAAAATAATCGTAAATGTAAAAAAAGGAATGAGACCAAGATATCCTAATATTGTTGCTAATTTTTTTTTTTCTATTGGCATAATTAATATTTTAATTTTTTAAAAATAAATGAACTGAAATACCCGATTAATATAGCCAGTCCTACAGCAGTTAATGCATATAATATTGGGCTAGTATTTACAAATTGATAAATAAAATCTTGAAAGAAATTTAAGTGATCTTGACTTTCTATTTTTCGAAAAATTTTAAACTTTAATTCTTCTATGAATAGAGAATAACCAAACTTCAATCCAAAAATAGTAATGATAATTGACATTAAAATTCTAAGTTCTTCATTTTTTAAATTCATTCCAAGTCTAGTTCCTAATTGCACTCCAATTACAGATCCCAACATTAGAATAGAAACTAAAATAAGATCAATATTATGATTAGTGATAGCATGAAAGAAAGTTACAAATGTCATAACAAAAATCATCACGAATAAAGATGTTCCCGGAACAAGTTTAGAAGGCATTCCAAGAACATAAATCATCACTGGAATTAAAATAAATGCTCCACCAACACCCATCATCGATGAAATGATTCCAGTTAAAAATCCAAAAAATATTGGAGGAATAATACTGATATAAAGTCTTGAAGAACTCATTCTAACTTTAAAAGGAAGTCCATGTATCCATGTGTGTTTGCGAAATTTTCGCCTTATAAATTTTTTATTTTTTATTCTGCGATATTCAGCAAGACTTTCAATGAACATTAAAAGTCCAAAACTAGTTAATAATACAAAATATAAGATTGAAGTTATTGTATTAATCTTTCCAATTTGAATTAATAATTTAATAAAATAAATACCAATGGTCGCACCAAAAAATCCTCCGCTTAAAATATAAAGACCCATCTTAATATCAACTTGTTTTTTGTACCAATGTGCAAATGTTCCAGACACAGAAGATGCTAAAATATTGTTAGATCCATTTGCAATGGCATGCATTGGCGGGATGCCAAAAAAAATTAAAACAGGCGTCATTAAAAACCCACCGCCAATACCAAGTAAACCACTTAAGAAACCTATAAAGCCGCTGATTGATAATAAATATAAAATGTTAACGTGAACTTCTACGATTGGAAGGTAAACTTGGAACATGAAAATTTTAGGTTAACCAATAATTATTGAACTAATCTTGTAAAAACAAGAAATCAATTGCTACAAATAATCTAGGATTTATAAGAAATATCTTGACGTAAATTCATCATCTAACTATATCCCTTGCAGGAGAAAATATGTCTAAACTTTGCGAACTGACAGGTAAGAGACCACAGACAGGCCATAACGTCAGTCATGCTAACAACAAAACTAAAAGAAGATTTTTCCCAAATCTTAAAAAAGTTTCTTTCAAAAGTGAAAAATTAAATCGCGATATTCGTATTAAAATTTGTACTCGTGCAATTAAAGCCGTAGACTTTAGAGGAGGTATTGATGAATTTTTGTTAAGAGCTAAAAATAAAAATTTATCACCTAGAGTTAAAAAATTAAGAAAACTTTTGTTAACAATCGTTCCCCACGTTAAAAAACCTAAAAAAGAAATTAAAGCTAAAAAAGAAACAAAAGCTAAAGTTAATTAGTTTTCTTGGTATATTCAAAAAAGATATTTTTATATTCGGCCATTATGGCCGTTGTTATTTGTTCTTCAAATTATTTAGTACAATTTCCTTTTCCATATTTTGGAATGCAAGAAATCTTAACTTGGGGCGCTTTTACATATCCAGTTACTTTTTTAGTTACTGATCTTGCAAATAGATTCTTCGGCAATCAATTTGCTAAAAAGATTGTCGTTTTTGGATTTATACTTGGGATTATTTTTTCATTTATTTTAACTTTTGAAGGATTTAATTTAATCGTTTTAAGAATAGTTATTGCATCTGGAGTTGCTTTTTTAGCAGGTCAACTTTTAGATATTAGAGTATTTAATGTTTTAAGAAATAAACTGTGGTTTATTCCGCCACTTGTCTCTTCAATTCTTGGCTCAGTATTAGATACGGTGCTATTTTTTAGTATAGCTTTTTACGGAACAGATTCTCCCTGGATAATATTAGCAGCTGGAGATTTGGCAGTTAAGTTATTTGTAGATCTTGCAATGTTGCTACCCTTTAGAATTGCAATCGCTAGATTTAGTTAATTGTTTTTTTTCTTTTTGGTTCTTCAATAAATAAATCTGCAAGCTGGTCGATTAAAGCATCTCCCAGCCCCTGTACGTCCGCAATCTTTAAAGCTTTGCTATAATAGTTGGTAACATCATGACCAATTCCAATTGCATTAATTTCAACATCTTTTTTATTCTCAATCCATTTTACGGTATTTTTTAGATGCTTTTCTAAATAGTTACCTGGATTTACAGAAAGCGTTGAATCATCAACAGGAGCTCCATCAGAAATTACCATTAAAATTTTTCTTTCCTCACTTCTTTTTTTTAATCTTTGGTAAGCCCATAAGATTGCTTCTCCATCAATATTTTCTTTTAAGATTCCCTCCTTTAACATCAATCCTAAATTATTTTTTCCTCTTCTCCATGGAGTATCGGCAGATTTGTAAATGATGTGTGATAAATCATTTAATCTTCCAGGATTATTTATTTTATTTTTTAACCACAGTTCTCTACTTTTCCCACCTTTCCAATTTAACGTTGTAAATCCTAATACCTCAACTTTTACAGAGCACCTTTCTAATGTGCGGGATAAAATGTCAGCGCAAATAGCCGCAATAGAAATAGGTCTGCCACGCATTGATCCAGAATTATCAATTAACAAAGTTACTACCGTATCTTTAAAATTTGTATTTTTTTCCTTTTTATAAGAAAGAGAGTTATGAGGATCGATGATAACTCTGGTTAGTTTTGCTGTATCAAGCATCCCTTCTTCCAGATCAAATTCCCAAGATCTATTTTGAAATGCTAACAGCTTTCTCTGCAATTTATTTGCAAGTCTTGAAATGAAGTTGTGAAAAGATTTTAATTGATTGTCTAAATTTTCTCTAAATTTAATCATTTCACTAGGATCCACCATTTCTTCAGCGTTAATAATTTTGTCAAATTTATTTGTAAAAATTTTATATTTAATCTCGCTGCTATTTTTTTTAACATTAGAAGATTTAATTTCATCATTTGAGCTATTTTCATTCTCAATTAAGGTTTCCTGTTCGCTCTGATTAGCATCAATCTCCACATCAGGAATTATACTTTCAATATTAAAGTCTTGTTTATTAGAATTTTTATCTTGGTTAATCTGATTTTCATTCTGATCTTTAAGTTTATTTTCATTCTTTTGTTCGTTATCGCTATCACTTTCGTTAGGACTTAATTTTTCTTCTAATTTTAAATCTTGAATAATAGAATTTAAAATTATCGAAAACTTTTCTTGATCAGAAATATTTTTTTTTAGCAAATCTAATTTATCTTTAATCTGCGCATCAATAATTTTATTCCAATTTTTTAAACTCTTCTTTTCTTCAATATTTAAGTCCAGATTAAGCAGGTGGTTTGCTAAAATAATATCAAAAGCCTTTTCAATGCTATTATAGATATCTTCATTTTGTTCTTTAAATTTTTTTTGGTAGTAGTTTTTAAAGTTTAAATTTATTCCTGCAAAATTTTCTGATCCTAGTTTTTCATAACGAATCTTTTCAGCACTTTTATAAATATTTTTTGCAATCATTCCTCTTGGTTCAAATTTTTTTAAAAGTTCTGAATTGCTATATTTTATTTTCAAAGCCTCAGAATCTGCAAGAGCTCTAATATTTTGATATTCGTCTATAGAATCGAAAGTAATCTTAGGAAGATTTATAACATTACTTTCTTTAGTAGGTGCGTCTGAAAATAGAATATTAAGATCTTGTTTTTTAGCTAATGCTTTGATGGTTGATGAGATGGCTATTCTAAAATTTTCAGCCTGTTTTTCATTTTCCATTTTTAAGATTTATTTTTACACTTGCAGATGTTTCAGTCAGTTCTTTGGCAAAACATCTTTGAAAATATTCAGCGATAATTGCTCTTTCTAATTCATCACAACGATTTAAAAATGATATCCTAAATGAATACCCAATATCATTAAAAATTTTATAATTATCTGCCCAAGTCATTACTGTTCTAGGGCTCATAACGGTTGAAATATCTCCATTAGCAAGACCAGATCTTGTTAGATCGGCAACCTGAATCATTTTTTGTGCAATTTTTTTTCCTTCAGCATTATTCAAATGAGGACATTTCGATAATATGATTTCAAGTTCATTCTCTTGTTTTAGATAATTCAGAGTAGTTACAATATTCCATCGATCCATCTGTCCTTGATTAATTTGCTGCGTCCCATGATAAAGTCCTGAAGTATCACCAAGACCAATTGTATTTGCTGTTGCAAATAATCTAAAATATTTATTCTGTTTAATTACTTTATTCTTATCAAGTAAAGTTAGTTTTCCTTCGCTTTCTAGCAATCTTTGGATAACAAACATAACATCTGGTCTACCAGCGTCATATTCATCAAATACTAAAGCTACAGGGTTTTGCAGTGCCCAAGGCAAGATTCCTTCTCTAAATTCAGTAACTTGTTTGTTGTCTTTTATTACGATTGCATCTTTTCCTAAAAGATCAATTCTACTTATATGGCTATCTAAATTTACTCTTATGCACGGCCAATTTAATCTTGCTGCTACTTGTTCGATGTGAGTTGATTTTCCAGTGCCGTGAAAACCTTGAATTAAAACTCTTTTATTAAAAACAAAGCCAGCAAGAATTGCAAGGGTCGTATCGCGATCAAATTTGTAAGCGCTATCCAATTCAGGAACAAATTGATTTTTTTTTGAAAAACCTTCAACCGACATATCAGAGTCGATATTAAAAGTTTGTTTTACAGAAATTTTTATATCAGGTATGCTTTCAAAAATACTATTGTCCATGATTTACGTTTTTTTGATTATTCCTTAAAAGAGTATAGGCAATTGTTATATCTTTTAATTTATTTTCAAATTTTTTATCTCCAGAATTTGTATCTGGGTGATATTTTTTTACAAGTTTTTTAAATTGTTCTCTAATTTCGCTCCATTTTACATTACTTTTTAAATCTAATTTTTTTAAAGCTTCTATTTCTTTTGAGCTATAAATTGTTTTTTTTTCAAATTGTTTAAAATAATCTGCAGGAAATATATCTTGTTCTTCCAAAATATTTCTCCATACTTTATTAAAAAAATTATCTTTTGAACCAAGTTTAGAGGTTGGCTTGTGCCAGGTAATATCTGAATGAATAAATTCTTCAATTTTGTCTTGTGACATTTCAGAGAAAAAATCCCACTCATGATTATAAATTTTTATATGTTCCGCGCAGAACCATTTATATTCGCCTACAGTTTTTGACGGAGCTTTAAATTCTCCTGGTTGTTTGCATCTTTTCCAATCACACGAATTATCGTTGGTCTTGTTGTGGATTTTTAAATGATCACCGCAAAACCATTTGTATTGTTTATTGATATCTTTCTTTATAAGACCCTGACCTGAAGCTATTTCTTTACATTTACTCCATTCACAGATCTTTCTCATTTGCGTAATTTTTTAAATTGATTAAAATTATTTTATGTCCGATCTAAAATATATTATCTTAGATAAAATTAAACAAAATATCGTATGTGAGAATGTAGAGGTGAATAATAAATCACATTTGCATCAGCATCACGCCCAGTCACCAAAAAATAATAATAGTCATTTTGAAGTGATAATTTCTTCTGCAGAACTAAAAAAATTAAAGACAATAGATGCGCATAAAAAAATATATACAATTTTAGATGAAGAGATGAAAAATATTATTCACTCTCTTGAAATAAAAATTAATTAAATTGTTCAATTAAGATTGGTTTAATATTTCTATTTAAGTCCGATGGAAAAATTTTAGCCTTTCCAATTTTACTTAATAAAATTAGGTTAATTTTATATCCTGATATTTTTTTATCATGCTTCATGTAATTAAAAATTTTAGTTACATCTTTTTTATTAAAAATATTTTTAATTTGATAATTAATATTTAACTTTCGATACAAATTTTTTATTCGTTGATGCTCATTTATATTAAGCATTTTCATTTTTATGGATAAAGAAGATGCAATCATCATTCCATATAGTACGGCCTCGCCATGAATAAGATCATTTGAATATTTTTTTACAGCTTCAAAGGCATGAGCGAACGTATGGCCAAAGTTGAGTATTGCTCTTAGATTTTTTTCCTTTTCGTCTTTTTGAACAATAATTGCTTTGCTTTTGCAACTTTCTTTAATTGCATACATGACTAGATTTAGGTCAGTTAAATTGATTATTGAATGAGAATTTTTTTCTAACCAAGAAAAGAATTTTGCATTCATAATTAAAGAGTATTTTAGTATTTCAGCATAACCCGCAACTAGATGTCTGTGTGGTAAACTTTTTAATGTTATTGGATCAATTAAAACAAGCTTGGGTTGGTAAAATGTTCCAATCATATTTTTGCCTTCACTTGAATTAATCCCAGTCTTTCCACCAATTGAAGAATCTACCTGAGCTAATAAAGTTGTTGGAACTTGAACCAGGTTAACACCTCTTTTAAATATACTGCTTGCAAATCCTGATAAATCTCCAATAACACCTCCACCTAAAGCAATCACGCAGTCATCCCGATTAAAATTATATTTAAATAATTTTTTTATTATTGCGTTGGTAAAATTCATATTTTTCGATTTTTCACCGGCACTTAAAGTAAATAAGTATTTATTTTTAGACTTTATCGAGGATAAAATAGAACGAACATAAGACTTTGGAATATTTTTATCGGTAATTAATAAAAATTTTTTCGCCTTCGGGATAACTTTTTTTATTTCAGCACCTGTATTGTTTAATAAGTTTTTACAAATAATAATTGGGTAACTATTATTATTTAAATTAACTTTAATTGTTATTTTTTTCATAAAAATCTTTAACTTTTTCGATAATCTTATTCTTGCTATTTAAATTACAATTTATTTCGTAGTTGGCCAATTTATATATCGGATCTCTAGTTTTTTTTAAATTTTTAATACTTTTTTCAACGTTATTTTGATCTACCATTGGTCTTTTTTTAGCATTACGCTGAATGCGACTAATAATCAAATCTTCATTCATATTAAGCCAAATAGATAAATACTCTTTCAAAATCTTTTTTCTGATAGCATCATTAATAAACGCACCTCCGCCTACAGAAATTATTTTTTCTTTATCATTTTTAATTTTTAAGAAAATTTTTTCTTCTAATTCTCTAAAATATTTTTCTCCATTCTTTTTAAAAATTTCAGCAATAGTAAGATTTGCCTCGTCTTCTATTAATTTGTCAGTATCAACGAATTCAATTTTTAATTTTTTTGCAACTTCTTTACCAATGGTACTTTTGCCAGTACCCATCATTCCAACTAATACTAAGCTTTTATGCGTTGCCATTATTGAATGAATAATTTATTAACATAATTCTAATTGAAATATTATATAATTAATCTGTTATGCCCTTTAGAACCTCAATACAAATTATCTTAAGTACAATCGCTATCTTGATAGCTATCCTTTGTATTCTTTATTACTTTGGTTCAAAAGATATTGTTTTAGAAAAAACAAAAATTATTGAAAAGATTCCAGTAGAGAAATTAAATATAGTTAAATAAAGGACTTATCTAGCTTCCGATCTAATAATTTCGTTATAAGCAGGAACGGTTAAAAAATCTTCAAATTGATTAGCAATCGACATTTCTTCAAACATTTTTGCGGCGCGCTCGTAATTACCATTTTCAAATTTCTGTTCTCCAACTTCTTTCTTAATCTGCACCATTTCTTCTTTAACAATATTTTTTACATATGTAGGGTCAATTGTTTTGCCATCAATAGTTTTGCATTGATGTCTGTTCCACTGCCAAACCTGCGCTCTTGAAATTTCAGCCGTAGCAGCATCTTCCATTAAATTATAAAGTGGAACGCAACCATTTCCGCCAAGCCATGCAGCTAAATATTGAATTCCCACAGAAATATTTTTTCTAAGACCTTCTTCTGTAATATCTCCTTTTTCAGCCAACAATAAATCTTTAGCTTCAATTTTTGTGTCACTTGGAACTTTGCTAACTTGATTTGCTTGTGGCATTTTTTCATCAAATACATCTTTTGCTATTTTTACTAAACCAGGATGAGCAACCCAAGTGCCATCATGACCATCATTAGCTTCTCTTAATTTATCTTGTTTTACAGCGTCCATTGCTTTTTGATTTAAAGCTTCATTATCTTTAATTGGAATTTGAGCGGCCATTCCACCCATTGCGTGAGCACCTCTACGATGACATGTTTTGATTAACAGCAAACTATATGATCTTAAAAAATGAGAAGTCATTTTAACAATAGATCGATCTGGTAATAAAAAATCTTTAAAGTTTTTAAACTTTTTAATGTAACTAAAAATATAATCCCATCTTCCACAGTTAAGACCTACGATGTGATCTTTTAACTCAAATAAAATTTCATCCATTTCAAAGGATGCAAGAATTGTTTCAATCAGAACTGTTACTTTAATTGTTCCGTGCTTGATCCCTAATTTTTTTTGTGCTTCAGTAAATACATCATTCCAAAGTCTAGCTTCAAGATGACTTTCCATTTTTGGCAAATAAAAATAAGGACCTGTTCCATTTTGCAAAAGTTGTTTTGCGTTATGATAAAAATAAATAGCAAAATCAAATATACCACCTGAACATTTTTCATTATCAACTAAGAAATGTGCCTCATCTAAGTGCCATCCTCTTGGTCTTACAATAAGCACCGCATGCTTTTCATTTAATTTATATTCTTTGCCGGTGCTCTTATCTGTGAAATTAATTTTTTTATTAATGGCATTTTTTAAATTAATTTGACCTTCAATGACGTTATTCCAAGCTGGAGTTGCAGAATCTTCAAGATCCGCCATGAAACAACTTGCCCCAGAATTAAGAGCATTGATAATCATTTTTTGATTAGTAGGGCCTGTAATTTCAACTCTACGATCTTGTAAATCACTTGGAACGCCTAAAATCTTCCAATCTTTTTCTCTAATAGATTTTGTTTCTTCTAAGAAATTTGGACGCCAACCCCCATCAATTTTTTTTTGAACTTCTTGTCTGTGCTTTAACAGCTCAAGTCTTCGAGAATTAAATTTTCGATGTAAATCAGCTACAAACTCCAAACAATCTAAAGTTAAAATTTCTTCAAATTCTTTAGAAATTTTTCCTGTTATAGTGGTATTTTTTGGAAAAGATTTCATATACGCCACAATTTATATATAAACTTTATCTGAACTCAATATGTATAAAAATAAAATTATTTAATGAATTACTTAGATTTTGAAGACGATATTAAAGTATTAGATCAAAGAGTTCAGGAACTAAAAGCTCCTTATCTTGCAAAGGGAATTACTATCATTGAAAATCCTTCAGTAGTTGATGCTGAAAGAAGATTAAATGAAGCGCTAGAGAGAGCTTATACAAATCTTAATCGCTGGCAAAAAACAAAAGTTGCAAGACATGAATTTAGACCGCGTTCTATTCATTATATTCAAAAAATTTTTCCAGATTTTACAAATCTATCTGGAGATCGATTATATGGAGAAGATCAGTCTGTGTTAGCGGGATTTGCAACTCTTGATGGGATTTCTGTTTTAGTTATTGGTCAAGAAAAGGGAAATGATACTCAATCTAGAATTCAAAGAAATTTTGGAATGATGAGACCCGAAGGATACCGCAAGAGTATGCGTTTAATGAATCTTGCAGATAGACTAAATATACCAATTATAACATTTATAGATACGCCAGGAGCTTATCCTGGAAAAGGAGCGGAAGAGAGAGGGCAAGCTGAAGCTATTGCAAAATGTATTGAGTGTTGTCTTAATGTTAAAGTTCCAATGATTTCTGTTGTTATAGGAGAAGGCGGATCAGGAGGAGCCATAGCGCTTGCGACCGCTAATAAAGTTTTGATGTTAGAATATTCTGTGTATTCAGTAATATCTCCAGAGGGATGTGCGTCTATTCTTTGGCGCGATCCTAAGAAAGCAAAAGAAGCAGCAGAAGCCATGAAAATTTCTTCACAAGATTTATTTGAAAATAAAATTATTGATGAAATTATTAAAGAGCCAAAAGGTGGAGCCCATCGAAATCACGATGAAATGGTTGCAAACGTTACATCGAGTATTAAAAAAAATTTAAATGAACTAATGCAAATATCTCCTGAAGAGCTTATTTATCAACGAAAAAATAGATTTTTAAGCATAGGAAGAGATGTAATGATTACTAAAGAAGAATTTTATAAAGATACACATATCAACACCGTTACTTTTAATCCATTTAATTGGAAATTATTACTTCAGAATAATCGTAGATTAGTTGCAACGGTTGTTATTATTGTGATTTTATTTATTTTAGCTTTAATCTTTGCTTAAAGCGCCACAGCAATTTTTATATTTTTTTCCAGATCCACAATTACAAGAAGCATTTCTTGAAATTTTTTCTTGAACAAGAGGTTGTTGCGATTGTGGTAGTCTATCTTCTTTTGTTACTTGAATATTAATTAAGAACATAATTAAATTTTCTTTAATTTTTGAAAGTAAATCTTTAAATAAATTAAAACTTTCTCTCTTATATTCATCTAATGGATTTTTTTGACCATAACCTCTAAGACCAATTACCTGTCTTAGTTGTTCAAGATACTGCAAATGGCCTCTCCATTCATAATCAAGATTTTGTAGGAAAATTCTCTTTTCAACATCTTTATTAATATCATCTCCCGCAGTAGCAATTCTTGCTTTTCTTCTTTGATCAAAGTGATCTTTTAAGAATTCTTTTTGTTCAGAACTGCTTTTTGAAAGCCAAGCATTAAAATCGTTATCATCAATTTTAATTCCGCTTAAACGCTCTGTTTTTGTTTTAATTAATTTTTTGGAATTAATGTCAGCACTGTCCCTGTAACTACGTATTTCACTAATTAAATCTTCTATAATCTCATCAAAGATATCATTCACTACATTGTAAATATTTTGATTTTTTATTACTCCTAATCTTTGTTCAAAAATTACTTTTCGTTGATCATTCATTACATCGTCAAACTGTAATAAAGTTTTTCTAATATCAAAATTTCTTCCCTCAACTCTTTGCTGTGCTTTTTCTAAGGCTTTATTGATCCAAGGGTGATCTATAGATTCTCCTTCTTTAAGACCTAGTTTTTGCAGCATAAAATCAATTTTTTCGGATCCAAAAATTCTCATAAGATCGTCTTGTAAACTTAAATAAAAAATGGAAGCGCCCATATCGCCTTGTCTTCCTGTTCTACCTCTTAATTGATTGTCTATTCTTCTGCTTTCATGACGTTCTGTCCCAATAACAAATAACCCGCCACTAGCTAATACTTTTGATTTTTCTTCTTCGTGCTCTTGTTTAGTTTTCTCAACTAAAACTTTATCATTAGTTCCGCCTTCTTTAATTTTTAGATCTAAATTCCCACCCAGCTGAATGTCAGTTCCTCTGCCCGCCATGTTTGTTGCAATGGTAACTGCACCAATTCTTCCTGCTTGGGCAATGATACTTGCCTCTTGTTCATGAAATTTTGCATTTAAAACATTATGTTTTATAGATTCGTCTTTTAAAATTTTTGAAATTCTTTCAGATTTTTCAATACTAGTAGTTCCAATTAAAACAGGTTGTTTTTTTCCATTAGCTTCTACAATTTGTTTTATAATTGCATTAAACTTTTCTTTTTCAGTTCTAAAAATTTTATCATTAAAATCTTTTCTAATCATGGGTCTATTAGTCGGTAATTCAACTACATCTAATTTATAAATTTCGTAAAATTCTTCAGCTTCTGTCATCGCTGTTCCGGTCATGCCTGAAAGTTTTTCATACAATCTAAAATAATTTTGGAATGTTATTGAAGCTAAAGTTTGATTTTCATTTTGAATTTGAACTCCTTCTTTTGCTTCAATTGCTTGATGCAGACCATCGGAATATCGTCTGCCGTCCATAATACGGCCGGTAAACTCATCAATAATATAAATTTGATTATCTTTGACGATGTAGTCTTTGTCTTTAGTGAAAAGCATATTTGCTCTTAAAGACTGATTAATGTGATGAACGATAGATAAATTTTGTGGATCGTAAAAACTAGCACCTTTTAATAAGTTTATTTTTCTTAATTTATCTTCAATAAAATCTATTCCTTTTTCCGTTAGCAGGGCACTACGATCTTTTTCATCCGTGTCATAATGTTCCTTACTTAATTGATTAACTAATTTGTTGCATAAAAAATATTGAGAAGAATTATCTTCTGTTGGTCCGGAAATAATTAAAGGAGTTCTGGCTTCATCAATTAAAATACTATCTACTTCATCAACTATACAGAAATAATGTTTTCGCTGTACCATCTCGGCAATTGAATATTTCATGTTGTCTCTTAAATAATCAAATCCAAATTCATTATTTGTTCCATAAGTAATGTCGCATTCATATTGAGCTTTTCTACTAGCATCTTCGATACCATTTACGATACAGCCAACGCTAACTCCTAAAAAATTATAAATTTTTGACATCCACTCAGAGTCACGTTTTGCGAGATAGTCATTCACGGTTACAACATGAACACCTTTTTCTGTTAAGCTATTTAAATAAGCGGGCAGAGTTGCAACCAATGTTTTTCCCTCCCCAGTTTTCATTTCTGAAATACCGCCCTGATGAAGAATAATTCCACCCAGTAACTGCACATCAAAATGTCTTTGCCCTGTAGTTCGAACACTTGCTTCACGAACACAAGCAAATGCTTCTGGTAAAATTTTTATTAAATTTTCTCCATTTTTAATTCTTTTTTTAAATTCTTGAGTTTTGTCCTTTAGTTCTTGATCTGAAAGCTTTTGGATTTGTGGTTCTAATGAATTAATTTTCTGAACTAACGGCTGTATTTCAATAAGCTTACGCTCGTTAGACGTTTTGAATATTTTTTTTAAAATGTTTAAACCAGGTATCATTTTGAGATATTACTACAGATAAATTAAATAGTATAAATTTAGCAACTACCTTATAACTGAAAAAATACTAAATAAAATACACATGACTACGCTATTTCAAAACTTTTTTAAGAAAAAACAACTTAATAGAGTGACCAAAGATTTCCCCGAGATGCCAAGTATTGATGGACTGGAGATTTCAACGATAAGCGCGGGTTTGTATAATACAAATAGAGATGACGTGAGTTTATTTTATTTTCCAGATGGCGCTATATTTTCAGGAGTTTATACAAAGTCTTCAACAAGATCTGTTTGTATTGATTGGAATGTTAAGGCGAATAAAAAAGATATCAGAGCTTTATTAGTTAACACTAGAAATGCTAATGCATATACAGGCAAACAAGGATTAAATAGTATTATCGAATTATCAAAGTTTTTTTTAGATAAGAAAAAAATTTCAAACAAACAAATTTTATTCGCATCTACAGGTGTTATTGGTCAACCATTTCCGCTTGCTAAAGTTAAGAACGCTCTTCCAAATCTAATCGAAAAATTAAAAAGACCTATAAAATTAACTTGGATTAAGCAGGCCTTATCAATTATGACCACAGATACATTTGGAAAAATGAGCTGCGCAGTGGTTCAAACCAATAAAGATTTTATAAATATAGCAGGTATTGCAAAAGGCTCAGGAATGATAGCGCCAAATATGGCAACGATGTTTGGTTTTATCTTTACTGACGCAAATATTTCCCAAGAGGTTCTAAATAAAATGTTGAAAAGAAATACTGAAAATACATTTAATGCAATTACAGTTGATGGAGACACTTCAACAAACGATATGGTTTTGGTTTTCTCAACTAGAAAAGCTAAGAATAGAATTATTAACGATATAAATTCTAAAACAGCAAAAGATTTCGAAAAGGCACTTTATGAAGTAATGCTGGATCTTTCAAAACAAGTTGTTTTGGATGGGGAGGGAGCTAAAAAATTTCTCACTATAAATGTAACAGGAGCCTCCAATGATAAATTTGCAAAAGAGGTTGCAATGTCTATTGCAAATTCACCGCTTGTAAAAACTGCGCTTGCAGGAAGCGATCCTAATTGGGGTAGAATTTTAATGGCGATTGGCAAGACTAACGAAAGAGTAAAACAAGAAAAAATTGAAATTAAAATTGGAGATTCTTTAATTACAAAATACGGAATGCAGGTGCCAAGCTATGACGAGCAAAAAGTTAAAAACTATATGCTTGGTGATGATATTATTTTTGATGTTAATTTAAATTTAGGCAAAGGAAAATTTACTGCTTATACTTGTGATTTTAATGCAGAGTATATTTCAATTAACGCAGATTATAGATCTTAATTAACCTGTTCCAATAAGAATTCCAGCAGCAAGAACTAACGCTCCTCCAACAACAACTTGAAGCGCTGCTCTAAAGAATGGAGCTTCCATATATTTATTTTGAATCCAAACAATTGCCCATAGTTCAAAGAATACGACAATCATTGCAATAATAGTTGCTGTCCAAAAATGCGGTATTAAATATGGCAGTGCATGTCCTAATCCACCGACCGCAGTCATTATTCCACATGCAAGCCCACGTTTTACAGGAGAGCCTCTTCCTGAAATTACTCCATCGTCAGATACAGCCTCAGTTAATCCCATAGATATTCCGGCACCAACTGATGCTGCAAGACCCACGATAAAAGTTGTCCAAGTATTTTGTGTTGCAAACGCTGTTGCAAAGATTGGGGCTAATGTTGAAACGGAGCCATCCATTAACCCAGCTAAACCGGGTTGCACCCATGTTAAAATAAATTGTCTTTTAGAAGTTCTCGCTTCAATTTCTTTTGCATCACCACTTGCGTGCGATTCTATTAATTTATCTACAACAGAAGTATGTCCTGCTTCAGCTGCTGCAAGATCACCAAGTAATTTTCTAGTTCCGGCATCAGTAGTTGCTTGAGCTGCCCTCATATAAAAATTATAAGCATCTCTTTCCATCATTTCAGATTCTAATCTAATCCTATCAACGCTTAAATTTTTTATTAGCCATGTTGGTTTTCGTGCATAAAAACCTGAAACGTGCTCTCTTCTTATAAGAGGAATGTTATCACCAAATCTAGATTGAAATTTATTAATTAGAACTTTTCTATGACCATCTTCAACTTTTGCCATATCTAAAAATATCTTCGAAGAATCTGGATAATCTTTTTTTAAATGTTCAGCATAGTTTCTATAGATAGAAGCATCATCTTCTTCTGAAGAAATAGCTAAAGCTAATATTTCTTTTTCAGATAAATCACTGAACTTTTTTCTGTAACTAAAGCCTGGGATCATTAATATTATATACTAATTTTATTTATAAAATTAATAAATTAGATTATCTTTAGTTCGCGTAAGCCCGCATAGAGTTCTTTTGCGCCTTCGTAACCAAAATAAATTGAAAGTAATAGTAACAAAATACTAGAAATTCTAAAAAAAATTCCTATCGGAAGGATTTTAGTAACTTTATTTAAACCAAAATAAACAAAAACTAGAGCTAAAATTCCGCTCAAAGCTCCTGCAATAACTGGTAATGTACTATAAATTGTAGATGTAAAAAGAGCGGCATAAAATAGAACTATTTCAAAACCTTCACGAATAATTGCAAAAAACACTGTAAGCGACAATAAGAATGGATTTCCAGTTGCAATTGCCTTGTCTACTTGACCCTCAACATGCTTTTTAGCAGTGTGACTAAAGTAAGCAACATATGCCAGCATTCCCGATGCTATTATCATAACTGAACCTTCAAATAATTCTTCATGAGCGTGAGTTACTGCTGCAATTTTTTTTACAGCTAATGCAGTTAGTAAAGAAACTATAACACCAGCTATTAATCCCCAAATAACGGCAGGACGTTGATGTCTTGCATTCATTTTGTCTAAATAAGTAAATACTAATACGCAAATTAACAAAGCTTCGAAGCCTTCACGAAAAAGGATAAAAAAAGAGCTTAAATATGGGCTTAAAGATTCAATCATTTTAGGAAGTTGATGATTATTTGTTCATAGAATTAATGTCAATATAAAACAGCAAGGCAGAAGTATCAATTCCTAGTATTTTAATAGGAATAGTTATTAATTTTCAAATAAAAAATTAAATTTAAACTCAAATTGTCGCACAATTTATTTAAAATTTAGGTGAGAAATATTATTTAAGTATTAAAAAATATTATCTTCTTTGTCTTTAAGATCAGTCAAATGATACTCTAAAGCACGAGCAGACATTTGAACTTCGATTACAAATAAAATAATTGCAATTCCAAATAAAACAACTGCTATTCCAAAGCAGTTTAATGAAATATCTGGTTTATTAATGTAACCAAAAAAAATAGTTAATAAGTTTGAGAATAACGCAATCCCCGAAAGAGTTTGGATTAGTTTAATAAGTTTTATTCTGTAAGTTAAAGTTTTTATTTGAGCAATATATCTTCTGCCCATAACATCTTTTGTATCTATTTTTTTTTTCAATAATTTCAGCATGAATTTTTCTAATTAATGCAGCACAGCTATTATAACGATGAGTAAAATTAGTCATCATTAATGGTATGGCTGGAAATAGTAAGGCTGGGTAGATAATGAAGCTTTCCATTTAAATATTAAAAATAATAATTTTTAAATATCTGTAAAAGTTCCTGTTCTAGGGTCTTTTTTTAACGCTCTAATTTGATTTTGTTTTTTACTGCGTGAATAAAGAAAAAGCATTGCAGCAATTAAAAAAACTATTAAAGTAATTAAATATTTAGTCATTATTTAGTAAGTTAAATTCTAATTATGACTATTCGAAGTCAACTACTAGACTAATATAATGCAAGTAAGATCGATAATTTTTGTATGTCTTTTAAGCATAACAAGCTTTTTTCCTGCTTTTGCAAATGAGCAAAAAATTATTAAAGATTTAAAAGAGGGTGGAAAATTAATTCTTATTCGACATTCAGACGCACCAGGAACAGGTGATCCTGCAAATTTTAATTTAAATGATTGCAAAACCCAACGAAATTTATCAGCAGAAGGTATCGAACAAGCAAAAAGATTAGGTGAATTTTTTAAAAAAAATAATATTTCTTTTGAAAAAGTTTACTCATCTGAATATTGTCGATGCAAAGATACAGCAAGAAACGCATTTAAAGATTTTGAAACTTTTTCAGGATTAAATTCTACCTTTGCGGATCCGAGTAAAACACCTGCATATATGAAGAAAACTAAAGAATTTATTGAAAAATTAGATAAGAATAAAAACTATATTTTTGTTGCTCATCACACAACAATTGAAGGGCTAGCTAGCGCATATGCAAGCTCAGGTGAGATGATCATAGTAGATAGATCTTATAAAGTTATTGGCACCTTCAAAGTTAATTAGCATACCTCACTTTCCAACATTGCATTAGTTAGTTATGCATTTTGAATATAAAATTCTTAAATGAATTGGGAAAAGCTAAAAGCATTTAAAAAAGTCTCTAAAGCTGGGAGTTTTTTAACAGCATCAAAACAAGAGAATAAATCCCAATCAACTTTTTCAAGAGCCGTGATGGATCTTGAGAAAGAAATAAATGAAAAACTTTTTAATAGAACGAGCAAAGGAGTCATGCCAACTTTGCATGGCAGCACACTTTTAAATTTAGTTGATGATTTTTCTAATAAATTAAATCAATTTAAGAACAATATCAGAAAAAATTAATTTTTTTTGGTTATGCATTCCGATCATATCTGAATCATTGAATGGTCATTTCATTTTAGAAAAAAACTTTGTTACTCCATTGTTAATTAACACAAACAGAAACAGGGAGTATTATGAAACTAATAACTGCGATCATAAAACCTGAACAAGCAGATAATGTTAAGAAAGCTCTTAACAAAATTGGCGTTGTTGGGTTGACGATGACAGATGTCAAAGGATATGGCAGGCAGAAGGGTCATACAGAATTTTATCGAGGTTCTGAATATGAAGTTGCCTTTCTTCCTAAAACAAAACTAGAAATAGCGGTCTCAAATAAGAAATATAAAAATGCTTTAGAGACTATTCTTAAAACTGCGAAAACTGGAAAAATTGGTGATGGAAAAATTTTCGTAACTAATTTGAGCCAAGTTATTCGTGTTCGAACAGGTGAAAAAGGAGATAAAGCAATATGATTAAAATAATGTCAAAGATTTCATTGTTTTTAATAATCTTACTACAATCAAGTCTAGCTTTTGCTCAAGCTAAGCCAGTCTTGAATCCAGGAGATGCTTCGTGGATGCTTACTAGTACAGCGCTTGTACTATTAATGACTATTCCAGGACTTGCTCTTTTTTATGGTGGTTTAGTAGGTAAGAAAAATATCGTCTCAACAATTAGTCAATCATTTATGATTACATGTGTTGTAACGTTGGTGTGGTTTATTTGTGGATACTCACTTACGTTTGGAGAAGGAAATTTATTTATCGGTGACTTTTCAAAAACTTTCTTAAAAGGAGTAGAAGTTGCTGGTTTAACCTTAACAATTCCTGAGACAGTGTTTGTTTGTTATCAATTAACTTTTGCAATTATTACAGTTGCACTGATTTGCGGTTCTATAGTTGAGCGTATAAACTTTGGGGCTCTATTTATATTTGTAATATTGTGGAGCATCTTGGTTTATGCACCAGTTGGACACATGGTTTGGGGAGGTGGTTACCTTTCTAAAATGGGTGTTTTAGATTTTGCTGGCGGAACGGTTGTTCACATTAATTCGGGAATTGCCGGTTTAGTTGCTGCACTAGTTATCGGAAAACGAAAATCAAAAGCTCGTCCGCATAACGTTGCACTAACAATGATAGGAGCTTCTATGCTCTGGGTGGGTTGGTTTGGTTTTAATGCTGGTTCAGCAGTTGCTGCAAATGGAAGTGCTGGAATGGCGATGCTTGTAACTCAAATTGCTGCAGCAAGCGCTGGTATTGCTTGGATGTTAGCAGAGTGGTTTTCGGGTGAGAAAAAACCAAGTCTTCTTGGATTGTGTTCTGGTGCAGTTGCGGGTCTAGTTGCGATTACCCCAGCAGCAGGATTTGTTAATCCAATGGGTGCATTTTTAATTGGATTAATCTCTGGCGTTTTATGTTTCCTAGCTTGCACAAAATTAAAGAGTGCACTTGGTTATGATGATGCTTTAGACGTTTTTGGTATTCATGCTTTTGGTGGCGCTGTTGGTGCAGTGTTGACAGGCGTGTTTGCTACAAAAGCAATTGGAGGAGTTGAAGGCGGATTTGATCAAGTTAAATTACAATTATTAGGTGTTGGTGTAACAGTACTTTATACGACTGTTGTAACTTTCATTATTTTAAAAGTTGTAAATTTAATTACACCATTACGAGCTTCTGATGCTCAAGAGAGAGATGGTTTAGACCTTTCTCAGCATGGAGAACAAATAAGCTAAGTTATAACCCCTTTATAAACTTACTTAAATAATTGGGCCTAGATTTTAATCTAGGCCCTTTTTATTTAAATTTCGATAACTCCACCTATTTCAATAGTTCGATCTTTAGGAATTTTGTAGTATTCCGTAGCTCCAAGCATAGTTCGATGCATTAAAATAAATAATCTTGAAAAAATATTTGAATTTTTGCTAACAACTTTTACTTTTCCAATAAAGAACGAAGTGTCTAGCATGCTAAATTTAAATTCTGTTGCTCTAATCAGGGCTAGGACTCTTGGGATATTTGGCTCTTCCTGGAAACCATATCTTACAATGATGTTATAAAAATTATTGGAATAATGTTTAATTATTACTCTTTCATCATCTCGAAGTTTTGGAAAGTTCGTGGAACTTAAATGCATGAATACGATGCGTTTATGAAGTACTTGATTATGTTTTAAATTATTAATTAATGCCATAGGAATTACCTCAATATTGGGTACAAAAAATATTGCCGTACCTGGAACTCTTTTGGGTGGATTTTTTTTAATTTGTGATAAAAAATTTTTAATTTTTATTGATCCATTCCAACGAGCTTTAAGCATTCTTTCTCTTCCACTAATCCAACTCAACATCATAAATAAGACTATTAGAGCTATAATAATTGTAATCCATCCCCCTTGAAAAAATTTTGACAAAGTAGCAGAGAAAAATACAAGATCCAGAATTAAAAAAATTAAAAAAACTGGTATAAAAATTAATTTATTCCAACCTCTAACAAAAATAAGCAAGAATGTTGCAAGAATGGTATCAATCAACATCGATCCAGTAACAGCCGTTCCGTATGCTGCAGCTAGATTTGCCGAACTTTTAAAACTTAATATCAGTAAAACAACCCCAACAAATAAAAATATATTAATTTTAGATAAATATACCTCTCTATATTCATTTGTTGAGGTATGTTTAATTAAAAGTCTTGGAATATAACCTAACTGAACCGCTTGATTGGCTATTGAAAAAACTCCTGAAATCACCGCTTGTGATGCAATAATAGTTGCGCAGGTAGCTAAAATAATCAGAGGAATTAATGCCCAGTCTGGTCCTAACCTAAAGAATGGGTTATCGATTGTACTTGGATCAGAAATTAATAATGCCCCTTGTCCAAAGTAATTTAGTAGTAGTGCAGGAAAAACTATTATTAGCCAAGCTGTTTGAATCGGTCTTCTTCCAAAAAAACCCATATCCGAATAAAGAGCTTCGGCTCCAGTAATTGCAAGTACTACAAAACCTAAAATTATAACTGCAATTCCTTGATGCTTTAGTAAAAAATTAAAACCATAAATAGGATCTAAGGCCTTAAGAATGGTTGGTTTGTTTATAATTTCTAATAATCCTAAACCACCAATTGTTATAAACCAAATTAACATTATAGGTCCAAAAACCGTCCCAACTTTTCCAGTCCCAAATTTTTCAATTCCAAATAAAAGAGAGACCAACACTAATGAAATATAGATAATATAAGGCTCTAATTTAGGTGATAAAATTTTTAATCCCTCGACGGCACTCAAAACAGAGATAGCTGGAGTGATAATACTATTTCCAAAAAATAAAGCTGCACCCATACATCCAAGTATAGTTATGATCCATTTAGTATTTGGTTTTTTTCCAACTTTTCTAATCAAAAGTGCCGTTAGTGCAAATACACCCCCTTCGCCGTGATTGTGGGCGCGCATAATAATAAAGACGTATTTTATGCTAACAACAATAATTAAAGACCAGGTGATTAATGATAATACTCCATAAACGGAACTGATTATTCCTACACCACCTTCTGTAGATGCTTCTATTGATAATTTAAGAACGTAGAGCGGTGATGTACCTATATCTCCAAAGACAACACCAAGAGCCGCTACAATTAAAAGAGGTAAACTTCTAGCATTACCATTTTTATTATTCATGATGGGGCTTTATATATAATTTAATAAATAAGAGTATTTGTTTTGAAAGCTCAAATTATCATTATTCGCCAATATTCAATATATATTAAGAGAAGCTGTTAGCTAAAGACAAGGGATATGACTGTACTATTGTATTATTTGCACTTAAAACGGGAAGACTTAATTTAGAAATTTATAATTTTCCAGTCATGAATATCCAATACAAAATTTTTTCAAAAGGATGTCTTGATGTTATTCCTCTTCTTATACCCGTAGTTCCTTTTGGTGTTATTTTTGGCGTTATCGGAATTGAATCTGGTCTCGGTTCTACAGTGACTTTCTTAATGTCGATTATTATTTTTGCAGGCTCATCCCAACTTGCTTTTGTGCAACTATTTACAGGCGGGGCAACAACTCCAGTTATAGTAAGTTCTGTTGCTATCGTAAATTCACGCCACTTTTTATATAGCGCCGTGATTGCTCAATATTTAACAAAAGTAAAATTATTTTGGAAAATAGTTTTATCTTACTTTTTAACAGACCAGGCTTTTATCGTTTCGCAGAAATATTTCAAACAACAGCCAACAAACAAAGATAGGCATTATCATTTATTAGGATCTGGTTTCACATTGTGGTTTGTGTGGCAACTTTCTACCATTGCCGGAATTGTTTTAGGCGAATTTATACCAAAAGAATTAAATTTAGCATTTGCGGTACCTTTAACTTTTATTTCTTTAATTATTGTAGATATTAAAAAAATTGATCATTTGATTGTTGCAATTACTTCTGGAGTTTTTGCGATTATTTTTTTTAATTTACCCCTTAGAACTTATATTATTGTTGCAGCAGCAGCTGGAATTTTAGTGGCTTACGGATTATCTCACACAAAACTTTATAGAAAATAAAATGATTTGGACTACATTAATACTTGCTGGTCTTGTTACTTTTTTTACTCGTTTCTCAATGATTGCATTACTAAAGAAAGACTACTTTAGTCCAAGAGTAAAAATAGTTTTAAGTTATGTACCAAGTGCAGTTTTTCCAGCAATTATTTTTCCAGCTGTATTTTTAAATTCAACAGGACAATTAGTATTTTTAGATAATCCAAAAGTTTTAGCGGCACTGGCTGCAGTGCTGGTTGGTTATTTAACAGAAAGTGTGATAGCAACAATTTTGTCAGGTCTTGGAGTTTTGTGGTTGTTAATCTTTTTTATTTAATCTAATGCTACGCGCTATATTTGTTATTTTCTTTTTTCAGTTATTAGGAGAGGCCTTAAAAAAATTTTTTGAAATGCGAATACCAGGTCCGGTTATAGGACTTATATTTCTTCTTATTGCATTAATATTTTTAAAACGATTTAAAACGAGAGCCGTTAATCAATTAAAAAATGACGTGTTGAACACTTCAAATTATATTTTAAGTTATCTATCACTTTTATTTGTGCCCATAGGAGTTGGGGTTGTGATGCATCTTTCATATTTAGAAAATAATTTATTTAAAGTTTTAATTATCGTTTTTATCTCAACAGTTTTAACCATCGGCTTGACCGCTTTTTTAATGGAGAAAATTAATAAACGAATTAATAAGAAATGATTCAAAAAGACAAACTTTATAGTATCTGGGTTTATTTACAGGCAGAACCTTTATTTTGGTTAACACTGACTATCGGCTCTTATTTAATAGGCGATTATCTTTATAAAAAATCTAAACTATTTCCACTCGTTAACCCAGTTGCAATCTCAATTTTAATTATTTCATTAGTATTAATTAATTTAGATATTTCCTACGAGAGATATTTTGATGGTGCTAAATTTATTCATTTTATGTTGGGACCTGCAACAGTTGCGCTTGCAATTCCAATTTATAAACAATTTAAAGTAATACAAAAAGAGGCGTTTAGTATTTCAGTTTCACTCGTTGTCGGTAGTTTATTTGCAATCATTTCTACATTTTCTTTGTGTAAAATTTTTAAAATAGACGATCAGGTTTTATTTAGTATGCTACCAAGAAGTGCAACCGCACCTATTGCTATGGGTATTTCAGATTTAATTGGTGGAATTCCATCATTGACTGCAATTATAACAATTATAACTGGAATTATGGGCGCATCCTTTGGAACTTTTGCTTTAGATTTTTTAAAATTAAAAGACATGTCAGCACGTGGATTTGGACTTGGTCTTGCATCGCATGGAATTGGAACTGCAAGAGCTATGAGTAGGAATGAAACCGCAGGTGTTTTTGCAGCATTAGCACTTGGTTTAAATGGTATTGCAACTGCAATATTAGTTCCATTATTATTTAAGTTATTAAATATTTTTTAATAATGAATTTAAAAAATACTTCAGACAGTTACGGTTTTATAAGCAAAAGTTTTCATTGGATTTTAGCAATTTTACTTTTATCAAATTTTTTTCTTGGTTTTATTATGGTAGAACTTGAAAGAGGACCATTAAAATCATCTATTTATGGTTTTCATAAGTCTACAGGAATTTTATTACTTAGTTTTATTATTTTAAGATTATTTTGGAGATCAATTAATATTACCCCTATCCCAGTCGCAAATAATAAACTTTTAAATAGACTTGCAAAGTCCATGCATCTTTTTTTTTATTTTATCGTATTTATGATTACATTAAGTGGTTGGACATATTCTACCGCAAGAGTTGGACCAGTTGAAGTTTTTGGACTATTTTATATACCTGCAATTGTTGGAATAAATGATCAAGTTGGAAGAATTGCAAAAGAAATACACATATATTCAGTTTATCTATTTATTGCCTTTGTCATTCTGCATGTTCTTGCAAGCATTTATCATCATTTTTTTTTGAAAGACCGGACGTTAAAAAGGATGTGGTATTAAATAATACCCATATTAGCTAAGTTTTTTCAATCCTATTGCTTTTTTAAAATATGATATTAACATTACTTTATATGGCTACTTATGAATGTCCAAAGTGTAAAATGTCTGCAAATATAACTTGTGGAAAATGTAACGCAGCTCTTAATGACGCTTCATTAAAATTAGATGGCGGCCAAAAAGTTCAAATTAGCGAATGTCCAAATGGTCATGGAAAGATTAAAAGTCCATTGTGCTGTGGCCAAGACATGAGTTGTTCCACTTCTTAATAAATTTAAGCTGATTTTACATAAATATTTTGTGTTTATTATTTATAAGCTTTTATTTAATAAATAATAATTAATATGAGACAAGTTTACATAAACGGAGAATTTAAAAAAGAAGACGAAGCGAAAGTGTCGATCTTTGATAGAGGTCTTTTATTTTCAGATTCTTTATATGAAGTAACAACAGTTATTAACGGTAAGTTAATAGATTTTAACAATCATATGAAACGATTGGATCGTTCTATGACTGAATTAAAATTTAAAAAACTACTAAATCATCTTGATATTTTAATATTTCATAGAAAGTTAATTGAACTAAATAATTTAAAAGAGGGCATGATTTATTTGCAAGTAACCAGAGGCGTTGCAGATAGAAGTTTTGATATGCCAAAGGATAAAATTGAACCAACAGTTCTTGCGTTCACTCAAGAGAAAAAAATTATTGATTCAGAATCTGCAAAGAATGGAATTAAAGTAATGACCCTCGATGATATGAGATGGAAACTTTGCGATATTAAAACGACGCAATTACTGTACGCAAGTATGGCAAAAACTGAAGCAACGGAAAAAGGCTTTGATGATGCATGGATGCTTAGAGAGGGTTATATTACCGAAGGCAGTTCCAGCAATGCCTGGATTATTAAAGGTAAAATTATTATGACCAGACAATCTGATAATTTAATTTTAAGTGGAATTACAAGGGATGCAATTTTTAAATGCGCAAAAGATTTAGGTTATGAGGTGGTGACTAAAAATATTACACTACCAGATGCACAGTCAGCTAGTGAAGCATTTATCACATCAGCAACAGCTTTTGTAATGCCTGTTGTAAAAATTAATACCAGTCAAATTGGCGATGGCAAACCTGGAAAATTTGTTACAGCTTTACGTGAAGAATATATTAAACAAGCTTTAGAAAGTTCTATATAAGTTTTAAGACTTCTTAATTGTGCTGGCCCAAAATTTATCTAAAAAATAATACCAAACACCATTAATTATAGGTTCAATAATTGCATCCACCGCAGCAAGTTCTAGTGTCGACCCGGTAATTATTATATTGCAGGTAGCTGCAATTATAATGTGACCTATCGTGTAAATAACTGCTCGACCAATGCTGGACCCAACCAATTGGTTTTTGATGGCGTTAAAAAATCCTTTTTCAATTTCTGACATAGCAAATAATATAGACCTATACTGCAAAAATTCAAGTTGAGCTAAAGATATTAGCTTTAAGAACTGAATAAAAATGATAATTAGTTAAAGAGATGAATATTTCAATTTTATTTACAATTATTTTTCTAATTTTTTACTTAATACTTACTATCATTACCATCAAGGAAAGAAGATCGAGCAAAGTTGCTTACGGTGATGATAATAATAAAAAATTAATTAAAGCCATTAGAGCACATGCAAACTTTTTTGAATTTACAGTTTTTTTTATTATTTCTTCATTTCTATTAGAGATCTTAGATGCCAATCAAATCTACGTTTTATTTGTAAATATTGTATTTTTACTAGGAAGAATTTCTCATGCTTACAGCATGTTAAAAGAAAAAACATTATTTAGAGTAATTGGTATGATGGCCACTCTTAATATTTATGCGCTTAATTGTATTTATTTATTATATTTATACGTTCAGTATTTTAATCAATTAGACTAATTTATTCTTTAATATCATTTTTTGGTTTTTGAAATAAATCATTCATTCGTTTAATTCTTCTGCTTGTTGTGTATTCAAACCAAGCCGGATTGATTGCATGAATAAAGGCAGTGAAAAATGACCATAGACATTTAAGGCCAATTTTCATCGCAAAAAACATGTGTTCAAAGTAGCCTTTGTTAGCAAGTTCTAAATGTCTTTTGATCTTATTGAACATATTCAGTTAATACTCATATTATATACTTAGTGTATCAAATTACACAATTTCAAGTACTCAATAAAAATTTTTATTTCATTAACCAACATTGAAACTGAGAAAATTATAACCATATATTATGTATGGATCTAAATAAATTTACAGAACGATCAAAAGAAATATTAAATTCCGCGCAGGTTTTAGCGATGATGCAAAATCATCAGTTATTGCACCCAGTACATTTATTAAGTGGTATTATCGAAGATGATGATACTGCATCATTATTGCTTGCGCCAGCAGGATTAGATTTAAAATCTATAAAATCATCTATCGAAAAAGAGTTGAAAAAGTTTCCAGCAGTCACTGGTAACACAGCTGGAATTAGTGCATCAAAAGAATTTATTGTTACTATTGAAGAGGCTAAAAAGATTTCAAAACAAAAAGGTGATGAATATGTTCCAGTTGAGAACATACTAGAAGCAATACTTCAAACAGATAAAAACTTATTAAAATTATTACAAAATAGTGGATTTAATTTAAGCAAATTTAAATCTGTACTTGAGACAATGCGTAAAGGTCAAAAAGTAACCAATGCAAACGATGATGCAAATTATGAATCTTTAAAGAAATATACAATTGATATTACGGAAAAAGCGAGAAATGGAAAATTAGATCCGGTGATTGGTCGTGATGAGGAAATTAGACGTGCTATTCAAGTTCTTTCAAGAAGAACTAAAAATAACCCAGTATTAATTGGTGAACCAGGCGTTGGCAAAACGGCCATCGTTGAAGGACTTGCGCTTAGAATTATTAATGATGACGTTCCAGAAAGTTTAAAAGGTAAAAAATTATTAGCATTGGATTTAGGTTTGTTAATTGCAGGTGCAAAATTTAGAGGAGAATTTGAAGAAAGATTAAAAGCAGTTCTTAAAGAGATTACAGCTCAACAAGGCGAGGTGATCGTATTTATTGATGAGATGCACACTTTAGTTGGCGCGGGTGCAGGAGATGGATCTATGGATGCATCGAATATGTTAAAGCCAGCACTTGCAAGAGGAGAGCTGCATTGTATAGGAGCGACAACACTTGCAGAATATAGAAAGTATGTAGAAAAAGATGCAGCGTTAACCAGAAGATTTCAGCCGGTGTTTGTAACGCAGCCGTCTGTTGAAGACACCATTTCAATTCTAAGAGGTCTTAAAGAAAAATATGAAATGCACCATGGAGTACACATTTCAGATAATGCACTTGTTTCAGCTGCCGTACTTTCCAATCGTTATATTACGGACAGATTTTTACCAGATAAAGCAATCGATTTAATGGATGAAGCATCAAGTAAGCTTCGAATGGAAATAGATTCAAAACCGGAAAATATTGATGAGATCGATAGAAAAGCTATCCAGTTTAAAATAGAAAGAGAAGCTTTAAAAAAAGAAGACGATTCACTTTCAAAAATTAGATTAAAAGAACTTAATGAAAAAATTGCTGAATTAGATAAAAAGTCAGCATCTCTTACAGAAGTGTGGGCAAAAGAAAAAAATCAAATTCAATCTGTTCAAAAAATTAAAGAAGAAATTGAACGTAATAGAGTTTTGTTAAATAATTATCAAAAGAAAGGTGACCTTACAAAAGCAAGCGAAATTATGTATGGCAAACTTCCTGAATTAGAAAAGAAATTAAAAGAACAGGATAAAGCAGCAGTTGGCCAATATAAAACCCTGAATAAAGAAGTGGGCGAAAATGAAATCGCAGCTGTAGTTTCTAAATGGACAGGAATTCAAATCGATAAATTATTAGAAGGTGAAAGACAAAAAGTTTTATCGATGGAGAAGGTAATTTCAACTAAAGTGATTGGTCAAAAAGAGGCAATCACTTCTGTAAGTAATGCAGTTAGAAGATCAAAAGCTGGAATTCAAGATCCAAATAGACCAATTGGTTCATTCCTTTTCCTAGGACCTACAGGAGTTGGTAAAACTGAATTAAGCAAAGCGCTTGCATCATTCTTATTCGACGACCAAAATGCAATGATCAGAATTGATATGTCGGAGTATATGGAAAAACACTCTGTCAGCAGATTAATTGGAGCCCCTCCAGGATATGTGGGTTACGATCAAGGTGGCGCTTTAACAGAAGCTGTAAGACGTAGACCTTACCAAGTGATTTTATTTGATGAAGTTGAAAAAGCTCATCCAGATGTATTTAATATTTTCCTTCAAATTCTAGATGATGGAAGATTAACAGATGGCCAGGGTAGAGTTGTTGATTTTAAAAATACGATCATTATTTTAACATCCAATCTTGGTTCAGAATTTATTCAAGCCAATAAAAGTGAAAAATTAGATGAAAGAACGAAGGAAAAAGTATTGGAAGTTGTTAAAAAATCTTTCAGACCTGAGTTTGTAAATAGATTAGATGACATCATTGTCTTCGATAGACTTCAAAAAGAAGAGATTAAAGAGATCGTTAAGATCCAAGTAAATAACTTGAAAAATATCTTAAAAGATAAAAACTTAACTTTTTCGATCACTGATAAAGCTTTAGAGTGGTTAGTGGATAAAGGGTTTGACCAAGAATATGGTGCTAGACCCTTAAAAAGAGCGATACAAAAATATATCCAAAATCCAATTGCAAATTTAATCCTGGATATGAAAGATAAAAAATTGGATGCGATTAAAATTGATGTGGATGAAGATCAATTAGTTTTAAATAATAAAGTATTCGCTATTAATTAAAAATCTAAGCCCACAGTAAAAGAAACATATTTATCAGCAGTTTTCTGCTCTTTAAATTCTTTTGATTGAAAATATTGCGTTAGTGTTAATTTTAAATTTTTGTTTCCAGTAATTGGAATTAAAGAATTCACTCCAATTGCAACAAGACCCACAACAGGTTTTTTATGCACGTGATGGTTGCTGCCAAAAATATTACCATCTAAAGAAAAATCATAAGCAACTCCTTTTAATTCTGCGAGTGCAAATAAATGTGCACCTAGTGGAATAGGAAGCATCAATTCCCCTGTATCAGTGCAAGCCTCAGAACTTCCAGATGATGGAGCTGTGTTATCACAACCAGGATAAGATGGAGTACTGCCAAAATCATTTGGAATATTCAGACCATATCTCCCCTCTAAACCAACATTTAAAGATGTTTCAATGTTTCCAAGTCTAAGTCCATAAAATCTTATTAAGTCTTTTGAAATCCCTGGCGTGTAAGTATTTTGCTGAAGATCTGATTTAATTTTTTTCTCAATCAACAACATCACAGCAGGTTCATTGCTTAATTGATTGTCCCAGCCTTGAGCTCTGTAAACATCAAATCTATCATGGGCAAAGTTTTGAGTTTGTCTTGCAAATGAGGCTGGACCTATAATACCAAGGGTTAATTCTTTCGTATCTAAAACTTGCGTACTATCAAATTTATTTCTATGTCTTTCGTTCACACCAACTGCCAATGACAAGATACCAGCATAAGGTCTATCATCTTTAACAACCGTTGGTGTTTTATCATCAACCGGTGTGTACATTAACTGCGAACCATTAAAGTAGATATTTTTTGAATAGTCGTCTTGTTTCTTAAAAAGACCAGCATCTATAAAAGATAGAAGACTGCCGTGTAGACGATTAATAACTGGCAAGCACTCATTCTTTACATCGCCTTTAAAATCATGAGTCACCCCAGATAAAATCACGCCACTTGTGTAATTAGAGTCCTCATTATTAAAGTAATCGTTTTCTATTCTAAAGTTATAGCTTCGAAAGCTTACTTGCTCATCAGGTTTGCAGTTTGCAAATAATGGCGTTGTAAATAAAAAAAAGAATAGAAAAAGTATTGAATGTCGCATCTAAAATTAAATATTTCTTATTGTAAAAAAAATTTAATACACTTTTCACAATTAAGACACAAATAGTTCATGAATTTATTACATTTGGTCTCTATATAAGACGCATGAAAACAAAAATACAAAAAATAAAACTAGCTAACGGAAACCAAAGTTTTCCAACTCTGGCTATGTCTCAGCGAACAGCTGAAGATATAACAGCGATCATAGGTGTAGTAGCTATTGTAGCGGCAGTATTAAGTTTGCCGATTGCAATGTTTGTGCTTACTTATGGATTTGGTAAATAATATGGCTCCGTACTCAAACGACGAATTAGCATTCTTAAATAAGAATAAGGCTTAATTTTTAAGCCTTAAAAGAAAGCTTTTGACTCAGGCTTCTTCTTAAATATTTAAAATCCGATATACTGACGTTTAACTGTCTATGCCAACTCGGTCTAATAGCGTTGAACTATTTATCAAAAAAATCTCTGACTATATGTCGGCAGATTATATTTATGTTGATGTTAACGTTTCGATTTCAGAAACTATTAAAGATTTACAGCAACAAAAAAAATCAACTATTTTAATAAAAAAAGACAATAAGCTTGCAGGTATTATTACCGAGCAAGATATTGTCCGAAAAGTAACTTTTATTTCTGATCCAAGTATAAAAGTTTCAGATCTGATGACATCGCCCGTAATCTTCGTTTACGAGGACGATCTTTTATTCCATGCCGTCGGTAAAATGAGAAAAAATAATCTTCGTCATTTACCAGTGATTAATATGAACTATGAAGTAGTTGGAATTATTCATGCACATAAAGCATTAGCCGCTGAACTTGGCGCAGTTACTCAAGAGATTGATAAGATGACCTTTGATGAATATGATGAACGTAGTTTAATTCAAATTAAAAAACAACAAGTTCATCTTGCAGCAAGATTATTAGATGAAAAAATTTCATCTAACGACATTAGTTATTTATTAAGCTTTTTAAATAACGTTATCTATAGACGCTCCATTAGAATCGCAGAAAAGAAAATAAAAGAAAAAAATATCATTAAAGAAATTCCAAATTTTAGTGTTTTAGTAATGGGATCTGGGGGACGAATGGAAAGTTTCTTACAACCTGATCAAGATAATGGCATTATTTATGAACCTAGCAAAACAGAAGATCCAAAAAAAGTAGATTTATATTTTGAAGAACTCGCAAAAGAATTTACAAAATCTTTAGATACTGCAGGAATTACATTTTGTAAGGGAAATTTAATGGCGACAAATCCTATGTGGAGAAAAAGTTTACCCGAATGGAAAGAGCAGGTGCAAAATTGGATTACTAATTTTAATGAGCAAAATTTAATTTATGTCGACATGCTTTATGATTTTAGATCAGTCTACGGTAAACCCGAACTTGCAGATGAACTTAGAAAATTTATCTTTGATAAGTTAGTTAATAATAAAATTTTAAAATTTTTATTTAAAAATGAAGAAGGTAGACGAGCAGGACTTACATTTTTTGGTGGCTTTAAACTTGAAAAGAACGACAAAGAAAATAAAGGATTATTAAATCTAAAAGGTGCTGGAACGCTCCCCCTTGTTGAATCGGTTAGAATTTACTCAATTAAACATCGTGTTAATAAAAACACAACGGCTGCAAGAATTGAGGAGCTGACTAAAAAGAATGTATTTACAAACGACGAGGCTGACTTTTTTCAAAATGCGCATAGATTTTTAACCTACATTCTACTCAAAGATCAGGTGGCATCAGTTAAGGAAGGAAAGCCAATTAAAAGTTTCATTGATCCAAAGAAGCTTTTAGAGCGAGAAAAGGATTTGCTTAAGATGTATTTAAAGAAAATTAACGAACTCAAGATAAGAGTGAGAGGAGATATTAGTGAAGAATATTTTTAATAATATTAAAGCTTATTTTGTAAATATTAATCGACATAAAATGATCACAACTCAAGAATCAATATTTGTTGTTCTTGATACCGAAACTACAGGTCTCGATGTAAATGAAGGACATCGAATTGTATCCATTGCAGCTACTAAAATTAAAAATCTTAAAATTACAAATGAAATTTTAGATGAGCTTGTTAATCCAGAGTGTCAAATATCAGAGCGTTCAATTGAAATTCATCACATCACTCAAGAGCAAGTACAAAATAAACCAGCACTTAAAGAATTAGATTATAAAATTTATAATTTTTTAGAAAAAACTGTGCTGGTTGGTCACAATCTTAATTTTGATATTAAATTTATTATCAAAAGTGCACCTTATACCACGATCGCTCACAGAGTTAAAAACATTGTGACGATTGATACTATTTATCTAGCAGCAGGAATATATCCGCACTTTAATAGTTATGAATTATCATTTTTATGTGAGACTTTAAAAATTCAAACTGAAGATCAAACGCGACACTCAGCTCTTGGAGACTCTGTTATTACCGCAAGATTATTTTTACACTTATTAGAAGAGGCGAGTAAAAAAAATGTAACTACTATCGGTGGCATTTTGCACCTTTGCCAACAAGGAAAACAGATTCAAATTTTAATGAAAGACTTTAATAAAATTCACTAATTAAATCTTTTAATTTTCTCTATTATCGAATCTTTATTCTCGGCCCCCTGCACAGCGACTTGATCATTAAACATTACCAAAGGTGCACCTGTTATTCCCATGGTATAAGCAAGCTGATTTTTTTCTAATATCTCATCTCTTTTTTTCTTAGATTCGAAAGCTTTTTTTATGATTTCTTTTTTTAAACCATTTTTAACACCGATTGTAATAAGATTTTCAGGATCTCCAATGTTACCTGCGGCAATAAAATAAGTTTTGAAAATATTTTCAACAATAGAATTTTGTTCCTTCATTCCTTTGCTAAGATCGATTAAGATATGTGAGAGAATAGTACTTGGAGTTATTTGAATATCATTTAATTTAAAGTTTAATTTTTCAGACTTTGCTTGTTCAGTCATACGATCATACATAGGTTGTGCATTTTCTTTGCTACCGAATTTCATCACTAAATAATCTGATCTCTTAATTCCAGCTAAAGGCATATCAGGGTTGAGCAAAAAAGGAGCATATTCAACTTCAAATTTTCTATCTTTAAATTCTGCTAAAGCGTTAAATAGTCTTTTATGACCGATGTAGCACCAGCCACAAATAGTATCTAAGAAGATCTTAATTTTCATGTTATCAATTTATAATATAAAAATTAACAAACTCGACTCATTAAAAATTAATGGAAAATATTGGTTGGAAATTCGACAACAGCTATACACAATTTTCTCAGAACATGATGTCGAGAATATTGCCAACTAAAGTAAAAAGTCCAAAAATTGTAATTGTAAATTATGAGCTCGCTAAGCAGCTGGGTCTTGATTTTTCTTCATTAAATAACGAAGAGTTAGCACAATTATTTACAGGAAACGAAATTCCAAAAGGATCCGATCCTATTGCGCAGGCTTATGCGGGTCATCAGTTTGGTCATTTAGTTGTTTTAGGAGATGGTCGCGCTATTGTTTTAGGCGAACACATCACTCCAACAAGCCAAAGATACGATATTCAATTTAAAGGTTCAGGCAGAACTCCTTATTCAAGAGGGGGCGATGGTAAAGCTGCACTCGGTCCAATGTTGCGTGAATATATTATTAGTGAGGCCATGTATCATTTAAATATTAGAACAACTCGAAGTCTTGCCGTTGCAACGACGGGAGAAAATGTCATGCGAGAAACGGTGTTGCCAGGCGCTATTTTAACAAGAGTTGCAGAAAGTCATATCCGTGTTGGTACTTTTGAATATGTTGCAATTAAAAAAGATCTCACAACTCTTAAAAAACTTTTACAGTATTCAGTTAACCGTCATTACCCTGAAATAAAAGATTTAGATAAACAAGCGCCAGAATTTTTAAAATTAGTTATGGAAAGACAAATAGATTTAATTACTGATTGGATGCGCGTTGGTTTTATTCATGGTGTAATGAATACCGATAACATGGCAATTTCCGGCGAAAGTATTGATTTTGGACCGTGTGCATTTATGGATCATTATGATCCTAAAACTGTTTTCAGTTCCATCGATCATCATGGTCGATATGCATTTGGGAATCAGCCCATCATTGCACAGTGGAATTTAGCCCGACTTACAGATGCTATTCTGCCTCTTCTTGATGAAGATCAAAATAAAGCAATTGAAGTGGGTGAGGAAATTATTGAAAGCTTTAACGAAAAATATGAAAAAAAATTTCATGAAATGATGAAGAAAAAATTAGGTCTTATTACCGATGAACCTGAAGATGCAGTCTTAATTAAAGAGTTATTAGATGTAATGGAGAAAAATAAATTAGATTACACAAATACTTTTAGAGATTTAATGAATGAAAATATTGCAAATGAAAATCTAAAAGATTTTTATAGTAAATGGAAAATTAGAATTGATAAGCAAAATAGAGACAAACAAGAAGTATTAACTTTAATGAGAAAAAATAATCCTGTGGTGATCCCAAGAAATCATAAAGTAGAAGAGTCTTTAAAAGAAGCGCATAAAGGAAATTTATTATCCTTAAACAATCTTTTGAATGCTCTTAAAGATCCTTATACGGAACGTGGTGACTTGACGCTGTATCAACAGCCAGCTCCAGATAATGAAAAAAAATATAAAACTTTTTGCGGAACTTAGATTATTTTTTGATTTCCTTTAAAATATAAGGGGCAAGATTTTTAGCAATTATTTTTACACCCTCGGCATTTGGATGTTTTCCATCTTCAATATTTAATTTCGGATTTAAAACAACCCCCTCTAATAAAAAAGGCATAAGCGTTAAATTATATTCTTTTGAAAGAGCTTTATAAATATCGTCAAAAGATTCCTTATAATTTTTTGCATAACTCTCAGGCGCAACAAATCCAGCAAGAACAATGGGTATATTCTTGTTTTTGATACTCTTTATTATTTGATTTAAATTTTCTTTAATTTCTTTTGGTTCAATTCCTCTCAACATATCATTCGCTCCTAAACCTAATACAATAAGGTCTGCTTTATCTTGTAGAGTCCATTGAATACGATTAAGGCCACCACGCGTTGTATCTCCACTTACGCTTGCATTAATAACTTCACTTTCAACTTTAAGATTCTTTAGTTCCAATTTTAAAACTTCAGACAAATGATATGGCTTAGAAAGACCATAACCCGCCATTAAACTGTCGCCAAAGAGAACAATTTGCATTCTTGCAAAAGCTTCAGATTTAAATATGAAGAAGAAGAGAAAAAAAAATATTGATAAAAATTTTTTCATGTCTGATTTATTAGAGTTACAAGATATTCATTTAAATTACAAAACGGAAAGTACCGCAGTTGAAGTTATTCGAGGCGTTAGTTTAAAGATAAATAGTAACGAGTCTGTGGCTATTGTCGGAAAAAGTGGTTCCGGAAAGACAAGTTTAATTATGTTAATCGCGGGCCTTGAGCGACCCAATTCCGGTAAAATAATATTTGAAGGTGAAGATATAAGTCAATATTCCGAAGACCGATTAGCAGATATCAGAAAGAGAAAAATTGGGATCGTGTTTCAGTCTTTTTATTTAATTCCAAATTATACAGCATTAGAGAATGTTTCTTTAGTACTAGAGATTAACAAGGTTCCAGATGCGAAAAAGAAATCAATGGAACTGTTAGAACAATTTGGATTAAAGGATCGTATCAATCATTTTCCAAGTCAATTATCAGGAGGCGAACAACAACGAGTTGCTATTGCAAGATCCATTGTTTTAAATCCAAAACTTATTTTAGCTGATGAACCAAGTGGGAATTTAGATAGTGAAAATTCAAAATTAATTATGAGTTTACTATTTAAGTATTGTAAACAAAATGGCTCAAGTCTTGTTCTTGTGACGCACGATCAAATGCTTGCAAAAGAGTGCGATAGAATTATTGAAATTAAAGATGGAAAAATTATTTAATTTTCAAGATTTTAAATATTCAATTCGAGACCTTACAAGAAGTTATAAGAAAATTTCGACTATTATTTTTACACTATTCATAAGTTTATTTGTTTTAAGCATCATCATTAGTCTCGAATACTCTCTAAAAAAAGAACTCAACTCTAATGCTAAAATATTATTAGGGGGTGATCTTGAAATTAATACTCGAAATGAAAAAGTAAATGATGAATATTTAAATCAGCTAAAAAAACTTGGCGATGTATCGTCAACAGTTGAATTTAGTACAATGCTTGCAGATTCTAAAAAGCAGAATGCAAAAACCTTTTTTATTAGATTAAAAGCGGTAGATGATAAATATCCTCTATATGGCAATGTAGAGTCTTTTCCTAAAGACGCTTTAAATTTATTACAAAAAACTCCTAATAGTATTGTAGTTAATAAAAAAATCTTCGAGACATTAAATCTAAAAACTAATGATGTTGTTTATATAAAGCAGTCACTATTTAAAGTAGTTGGCTACGTTGAAACTGTGCCAGACCTTGGTAGAGCACTGCTGTTTGGTGATTTTGCAATTGTTAGTACTAATTCATTTTTAAAATTAAATATAAATACTTTAGGTAGTTTTATAAATTATGAGTACAGGCTTAAAGCGTACAATGAATCTTTAAATATTAAAGATCAGGTAACAAATCTTACTAAAAAATACCCTTCGTATAGTGTTCGTTTTCCTGAAAATTCATCAAATAATTTAAAAAAACTAATTGATAATTTTTCTCAGTTTCTTTCTTTAGTTTCTATTAGTGCAATGTTGATTGCAGGAATCGGCATTTCAAACACACTTATTTCTTTTATTAATCAAAAAAATATTAGCATTGCTATTATGAAATCGCTTGGCTTTACTTCAAGCACGATTAAAAAAATATTCTATTTTGAAATTTTTACCGTACTTTTTTCAATCTCAATTCTCTCTTATTTATTAGCAGTTTTAAGCGTTCCCGTTGTTAATGTTTTTCTATCAAAAACCTTAGGAATAGCTGTTCATAGTGAGTTTGTTTTAAAGAATTTTCTCAAAGTATTTTTAAGTGGATTTTTAGTAGTTGTTATTTTTTGTCTGCCAACAATTTCAGCAATTCAACAAATCAAACCTAGCAGTTTATTTAGAAATGTATTTCAAGCTTGTGATTTTTATTTTAATAAAAAAAATATTTCTTTAATTATTTTATCAATAATTGGACTTATTCTTTTATTCGCATTAGACAGTCAAAAACCTCTTTATACTGTAGGATATTTTTTTATATTTTTTCTTATTTGCCTTACGCTTTATGCCTTATCTAGAATTATTATTTTTTATTTAAGAAAAATTAAATTTATAGATTTTTTACCACTGCGACTTGCAGTTAAAAATATAACAAATCCTAAAACAATTTTTCCAATTACAGTTTTATCTTTAGGATTAGGGGTTACTTTATTATTATCGTTAACTTTAGTTGGTTATAATTTTAAAAAAGAAGTTGAAAAATCAATACCTGAAATAGCACCCGATTATTTTTTTGTCAGCGTTCAGGACACAGAAAAAGATAAATTTGTTAAGTATCTTAAAAATAATGACCCCAATACTTTAATCGATATGATGCCAATTGTTTCAGCATCAGTAACCAAGATAAATAAAAAAGATCCTTTAACGTATATTAAATCGACTAATGATTCATATTGGGTTTTAGAAAGAGACAGAAGAATATCTTGGTCTGATGCACCTCCAAAAGATAATCCAATTACTGAAGGAATGTGGTTTGATAACAATTCTAAGGAAATGCAAATTTCTTTAGATGCTAAAGTTGCAAAAGATTTAAACATTAAACTTAATGATAGTATGAGTTTGAAAATTTACGGGAGAGACGTTGAGGGAAAAGTTGTAAACTTTAGAAAAGTTGATTATCGAGATTTATCTATAAATTTCGTAATTCTCATTAATCCAAAATTTGCAGTCAACATTCCACACGAATATATCGCAACTGCAAAATTTAGTAGTGCTATTAATTTTAAAGAGGGAACTTTTTTACAAAACTTTAAAAATATTTCAGCTATTAAAGTTTCTAATTATCTTGGAAAGATTACAGAGATCGTTAATAAAATATTTATAGCAGTAACCGTGATATCATCCGTTGCCGTTATCATTGGATTAATGGTTATTTCATCTGCAGTTATTGTTCAGGCAAGACTTGGTATTTATCAGAATTTAATCTTTAAAATTTTAGGTATAAATACAAATAATTTAATTTCAGCAAGCGTTATTGAATTTTTAATTACATTCTTTTCAATTGTTTTTATTGCTTTACTGTTTTCAGTTGGTGTTTCTTATTTTGTAATTGAAACAATCTTTAGATTAAGTTGGAGCTTAGAAATTATTAATTCTGCGTTAGTTTTATTATTAATCGGCATCCTTACAATTGTATTGATTTTGTTTAACAACTATAGATTTTTAAGTCCAAAAGTTTATCCATTAGTTAGAAATGAATAATTCTAAGATTTAATTATTAATGAAAAACATTGCAATAATTGGCGCTGGATTTTCAGCTGCATCGCTTTCTTATTTTATAAAAAAAGATTTAGATATTTACGAAAAATCTAGAGGCGCAGGAGGACGTTGTTCAACTCGAAGAGTTGAAAATGTTGGGTTATTTGATCACGGTCTTCAATATATTAAGAGCCCAAGTTCTGAATTTAAGAAGATGTTAAACGATTATAGCGTTTGGAAAGGAAACTTTAAAATATTTGAAAATAACCAACTTAAAAATGATGAAGATAAAGAGAGAATTATTCATGAAAACGGTAACAGTACATTAGTAAAAAATTTATTTAAAAATAATGAAAATATATTTGTAAATAAAGAATTAAAAAGTATTGAAAAAAAATCAGATTATTTACAGTTAACTTTTAAAGACGATACACAAGAACAATATAAAACAGTCATTATCACAGCGCCTTTTCAGCAAGCCTATAATTTAACCAAACAATTTAGTGAAAATTATTTCTCAAAGTTTAATTTTTCAATGCAGCCAAATCTTACAGTGATGGTTGCTTTAAACAAAAGTCTAAACCTTGATTTAAGTGCTATTAGTTTTGAAAATGATGATGTTTTAGGTTTTGCTGCAAATGAGAATACTAAAAAGAAAGATTTAATTAATAAAGATTTAGAATTGTGGACTATTCAATCCTCACTGAAATATTCAATCAAAAACATAATGAACTACCGTAATAATAAAAAAACTTTAATTGATGAAACATTAAAAAATTTTTCTAATAAATTGAAAATAAATATTAGCAAAGACCAAATACATTATAGTGATATTCATGGTTGGCTTTATGCTTATAATCTAAATACAGCAGCTCCTAATTGTTATTGGGATAAAGATCTAAGGCTTGGTATTTGTGGTGATTGGTTTTCAGGAAATAATGCTGAGAGCGCCTTTTTTAACGCAAAATATTTAGCTAACTTAATTTAAATTATTTTTGACTTTTAATTTCTTCGACTTCTTTTTTTAGTTTGTCTATTTGAGTCATTAAATCATCCATATTTTTTTCTTGTTTTGGAGCTGGATTTTTAGTTTCATTTTTTTGTCCAAAGTTGAAAAAATTAAAATCTGCAAAATTTGGAAAATTTTTTGCAAAGATATTATTAGAATTAGCAGAATTCATAGTAGTATTTAAAAAATCAAACATCATGTTATTTTTTTTATTTTCATTAAATAAAATAATTTGTTTTAAAATATGAGATGGAATTAAATTTATCCCAGCATTTTCTTTCTCTAATATAATCTGTGTTAAGATACTCGACGTAATGTCAGTTTGAGTGTCTACATCTACTACTTTAAAATCTAACTCTTTTTTGATTAAAGTTACGATATCGTCTAAAGTAATATAAGCGCTAGTTTCAGTATTATATAATCTGCGATTTGAATATTTTTTAATTTCTATCATGATTGTTTTACATATTGTCCTGGAGCTTCATACAGCACTTCAAAGTTTGTTGCATTAAGTTCTGAAGGTTTTTTAAATTCGCCCGAGTTCACTGCAAGCCATGAAATCCAAATTGGCCACCATGAACCTTCAACTTTTTTTGTACTATTAAACCATTCATCTTGAGTTTTACCTTTTTCAAATTTCTTTGTGTAAAAGTGAAGCTTTCCAGGCTTGTTCTCAGTTCCTTGAATGATACCAGCAATATGTCCTGAGTTTGATAAGACAAAATTAATGTGTGAATTATATGCATTTAATCCTTGATATACAGATCGCCAAGGAGCGATATGATCTTCTGTGGTTGCAACGGAAAACATCGGTGTATCAATCTTAGATAGATCAATTTCTACATCACCAATTTTATATTTATTTTTTACAATTAAATTATTTAAGTACATGCAGCGTAAATATTCAGAGTGCATTTTTTCTGGAAGTCGTGTGGAGTCAGAATTCCAGTGCAACATATCAAAAGCGGTAGGCTCATTGCCAAGTAAGTAGTTGTTAACTACATAATTCCAGTACAAATCAGCAGGCCTTAAAAAATTAAATGCAGCAGCCATGTCCTTGCCATCAAAGTATCCAGTTTTTTTCATTTGTTGCTCAATACTTGTAATTTGTTCTTCAGTAATAAAAATTCCAATCTCTCCTGGATCTTCAAAGTCAATTAAGCTTGCAAAATAAGTGGCAGTAGAAATTTTATATTTATTTGGAATAACTTTTAAATAAGCAAGAGCCAGCGATGCTAAAGTTCCGCCAACACAATATGAAGCAATATTTGCGGCATTAGATCCTGTCTTTTCACAAGTAACTCTTAAAGCCTCCAATACTCCATCTTCAATATATTCTTTAAAGGAAACGTTTCTTGAGCTTGCATCTGGATTTTTCCATGAGATTAAAAAAGTGTTAAACTTTTTATCAATTAAATATTTCATCATGGATTTTTTATCATTTAGATCCATAATGTAATATTTGTTAATAAACGGAGGAATTACCAACATCGGTTTTGCATACTGTTGATCAGTTGAGCAATCGTATTGAATGAGTTCAAATAGATTATTTTTAAATATAACTTTGCCTTTTGTTGTCGCTAAATTTTTACCAATTTCAAATTCACCAGCTTTAGATTGTTGAATAAAAAGCTTATTAGGATGTTTTTCATAATCCTTTTTATAATTTTCATAACCTTTTGCTAAATTATTTCCTTTTTCATCAACAGTTTTTTTTAAAACTTCTGGATTTGTAAAAGCAAAATTTGACGGAGATAACGCGCTGTTTAATTGTTTTAAATAAAATTGCATTAAACGTTTATCTTTTGGATCTTTAAACTCTACATTCTCAATTAAATTATTTAAAAAATTTGAGGTAATTAAATAAAATTGTTTAATAAAATCAAAAAATAAGTTTGATTTCCACTCCTCATTGGAGAATCTTTTATCAGTTTTTTCTTCGAACACGATGGGATTTGCCATGCCCCCTGATGCACGAGTTACAAAATAGAAGTTTAAATTTGCAATTTGTGAAATCCATTTATTTAACTGATCAAAGTAAATATTTGGATTTTGCTGAATGCCTGTTTGAAAATTTTTAAATGACTCCATCATCTTGTTCATTGTTGGAGCAATTAAATTAGATAAATCGTTGATAGTAAAATTGTTACTATTTTGGTTGTTAGTGTTGAAAGAAGGGAAGTTATTTTGAATTGTTCCTAAATTTTTAAATGAGTCTACATACTGATTATAAATTTTCAGATTGTTTTCAAATACACTACTTAGATCCTCAAAATTAATCTTATCAGGCTGCTTATCTTTTTCTTTTTTTGTCATTTAAGTTTCTAATAATAGCCTAATAATTATCCTGAGAGCAACAACCTATATGTGCTTATGCAATATATAAATATTGCAAACGCAAAAGAAAAAAGCCATTAAAATCAATAATTTAACTAAAATTAGCGTTTAATCACTTGAAATATATTGCAGTGCAACATATATGCAATCTATTAAATAAACAAGGAGTAATAATGATGAACAACATAAACAACCCTTTTGAATTCTTTGATTTTCAAAAGATGTTAGCAGCTCTTAAAGTACCAACAGTAGATGGTAATTCTGAAAATTTAATCAATGCTCAGAAAAAAACTTTAGAAACATTTGCTAATGCATCTAAAGTATTATTTGAAGGCTACAATGCGCTTGCTAAAAAGCAAATAGAAGTACTTAACAAAGCTATTTCTAGCGCTAAAGATGCTACTTCTGAATTAGCTAAGGGAAACCCTCAGCAATCAGCTGGCAAATCTATCGAATTGATCCAAGAATCAATCGTTGAAGCTCAAAATATTGCTACTGATTTCTCTAAAATTGCAGAAAAAACTGCAAAAGAATCTTTTGAAATTCTTAATAAAAGACTTTTAGAAGGTTTAACAGAAATCAAAAAAGTTATCGAAGACGAAGGTAAAAAAGCTTCAGTTAAAAACTAATATTAGTTTTTAAACAAAATTTAGAAGGTTTGGTTCTTATATATCCCCTTATTTAGGCCAAACCTCTCTAAAATACTCCAAAATCTCCCTAGTAATTTAAAAACCTCTTTAGTATAATTTTCCTCATATTTAATTCATTGGGGGTCAAAGAATGTCCAAAGTTGCTTTAGTCACAGGTGGCACAAGAGGAATAGGTGCTGCAATTGCAAAAAAATTAAAAGAGGATGGTTTTAAAGTTGTTTGCACTTATGTTGGCAGAGATGAACCAGCTCAAGAATTTACCAAACTAACCGGAATAGAAGTTTTCAAATTTGATGTGGCTTATTTTGAAAGCTGCAAGTCTGCAATTGTTGAAATTGAAAAAAAATATGGCGACGTTGAAATCGTTATCAATAATGCCGGAATTACCAAAGATCGTTTCTTGCATAAAATGGCACCAGAGGAATGGAATGCAGTTATTAATACAAATCTAAATTCTCTTTTTAATATTTGCCGAAATGTAATTGAAAAAATGCGAGCTAAAAATTTTGGTAGAATTGTATCTTTAAGTTCAATTAATGGATTAAAAGGACAGGTTGGACAAACAAACTATTCAGCAGCAAAAGCGGGTATCATTGGTTTCTCAAAAGCACTTGCATTAGAGAATGCAAATAAAGGAATAACAATTAATGTTATAGCACCAGGTTACGTTGGCACTGATATGGTTAAAAAGATTGATCCTGCAATTTTAAAGGGAATCGTATCTCAAATTCCAGTTGGAAGATTAGCAGAGCCTACAGAAATTGCTGCCTTGGCAAGTTATTTAGTTAGTGATAAAGCAGGCTTCATTACAGGCGCTACCTTTTCAATTAATGGTGGCCAGTACATGCAGTAATAATAAAAAGGAAAAATAAATATAATGAATGATAACGATATAGTCATAACTAGTGCGGTGCGTACAGCGGTTGGTTCTTTTGGAGGATCACTGTCATCTTTAACAGCTGCACAATTAGGTGCTCACGTAATTAAAAAATCTATAGAAAATTCTGAAATTAAACCTGAAGACGTTGATATGGTCTATATGGGACAAGTTTTAACAGCAGGTGCTGGACAAAATCCAGCGCGACAAGCAGCAATCCATGCAGGAATTCCAGCAGATAAAACTGCAACCACAATCAATCAAGTTTGTGGTTCAGGACTTGCATCTGTTGCACTGGCTTATAATTCGATCAAGTGTGGTGATGGAAATATTATTATCGCAGGTGGACAAGAAAGTATGAGTAACTCACCTCATTTTATTAATCTTCGAAATGGAATCAAGATGGGTGATGGTAAAATACAAGACTCAATGATCATCGACGGTCTTTGGGATATTTATAATCAATATCACATGGGAGTTACTGCAGAAAATGTTGCACAAAAATATCAAATTACACGACAAGACCAAGATACTTTTGCAGCAGCATCACAAAGAAAAGCAATTGATGCAATTAAAGCAAAAAAATTTAAAGATGAAATCGTACCCATCACTGTAAAAATGAAAAAAGAAGATGTGGTATTTGACAGAGATGAATATCCAAAAGATGGCACGACAGTTGAAAAACTTGCAAACTTAAAACCAGCTTTTAAAAAAGACGGAACGGTGACAGCAGGAAATGCATCAGGACTTAATGATGGCGCCGCTGCACTTTGTTTGATGTCAGGAAAAACTGCAAAAGCTAGAGGCATAGAACCTCTTGCAAAAATTGTATCATGGGCACAGTGTGGAGTTGATCCAACTATTATGGGAACAGGTCCAATTCCAGCATCAAAGCTTGCGCTAAAAAAAGCAGGTTGGGGTGAAGATGAATTAGATTTAATTGAAGCAAACGAAGCATTCGCCGCACAAGCAATTGCAGTGAATAAAGAAATGGGTTGGACTGCTGATAAAGTAAATGTGAATGGTGGTGCAATTGCAATCGGTCATCCAATTGGTGCATCGGGGGCTCGAATTTTAACAACGTTAATTCACGAAATGATTAAATCTCATTCAAAGAGAGGACTTGCTACACTTTGTATTGGTGGCGGAATGGGAATTGCAATGTGTATTGAACGTAATTTTATTGATCACAAATAGTTTCTTTAATGGAATTTAAAAACATTAAAGTAAGATCTGAACAAGCTATTGGCTATGTTCAAATTGATAGAGTTACTGAAAAAAATTCTTTAGATATCGAAACGTCAAAAGAAATTTTAAAAGCACTACAAAACTTTGATCAGGATAATGCCATCAAATGTATTGCTATTGAAGGTAATCAAAAACTATTCTCACCAGGCGCTGATATTAAAGAACTTCAAAATTTGACAAAAAATAAAGCTGCAGAGCAAAAGCTTTTCGATGCCTTTGATGAAATCTATAATATTAAAAAACCAGTTATTGCTTTAGTTGAAGGCTATGCTTTAGGAGGCGGGATGGAACTTGCACTCATTTGTGATTTTATTATTGCATCTGAGAATGCAAAATTTGGACAACCGGAAGTTAATCTAGGACTAATTCCTGGAATTGGGGGCACACAAAGACTTAAAAGATCTGCAGGAAAATATAATGCAAATTATTTATGTATGACGGGTGAGATTATTTCAGCACAACAGGCCCACAATACAGGCTTTGTTAGCGTTGTTTTAAAAGCTGAGGAATTTAAAGAAGGCGCAATGAAAATATTAAAATCAATTTCGGAAAAACCTCTTTCAAGTCTAGTTGAAATTAAAAGATTAATTAATAAAGACGCTTCGTTAAAAGATGAAAGACAAACTTTTTATAAGCTTCTTGATGGTGAAAATAAATACATTGGTATAAAAAGTTTTTTTGAAAAAACAAAGCCTGAGTGGAAATAGTTTTAAATTATTTCTTACGAGTATGTATGCCTAAAAAAGAGTAGGCAGGGCAAAATTTAAAAACTCCGCTTACGATAAATCCAATTGCAAGCCATCCCCAAGCACTAATAATATTTAAAGCAGTTAGAGTTAAAATTACAACTCCAATAACAATTCTAGAAACTCTATCAATGCTACCAATGTTTATTCTCATATTATCTCTTTTGTTAATTTAAATTTTAAAGTTTCTTTTTTTCAAACCATTTAAATAAAAATAATACAGCAAATGTAAAGACAATTACAACCATCCAATGGGAAGCGCCAAGGATATCAGCAACTCCAACTTTGCCTATGTCAGCCCAAGATAAAACTGTATTTTTTAAGAACGGATAAATTTCAGCATAAATTGCAGCACCAATAATCATTCCCAAAGCACCAAATGCAGCGTGCCATCTTCCTTCACCAATTGCACCCACAGATGTTCCAGGACAAAACCCCATTACTGCCCAACCTATTCCAAATAAAGCTCCACCAATTAACACACCACCAAAGTTCATTGATTTGTGAGCTAATGTAATAATTCCCATATCTTGAAGAAGTAAAATTCCACACATGCCAACAAGAATGGATGACAACATAAATTTTAAAATTGTCATATCCTGAAGTAACATCGCACCAATTTGTTTTTCATAACGCAATACTCGAGCGCGCTGTAATATGAAACCAAAAGCGACACCAGTTAAAAGTCCTAAAATTTGTTCAATAGTCATAATTATAATTTTTTGTAAATAAAGTTAGCAACTAATATTCCAAATCCAAAAAACATTGCCATTGCAAAAAATGAACTTAATGAAAGTTGCATCATTCCGCTCAAACCGTGTCCGCTTGGACAACCATCAGCAAGTCTTGCTCCAATCATTGCAACAATTCCACCAAGCACAGAGAAGATTGCTCTTTTAACAACAGAGCCACCAAATTTTTGTTTCCATACTGGAGGTACAGATTCTAATTTAAAACTTTTATCTAATTTTGATGAAATGAAAGCGCCAATCAATACGCCAATGATCACAAAAAATTGCCAGTCTAATTTAACTTTTTCTTTGGCATAATAAATATTTTCAGCCACATGCTCAGGATCAATAGTTTGAAATAAAAATCCTGCAGCTCGAACAAATGTTGTTGAAGCACCAAGGTATGTACTTTTTCCTAAAAGGGTTGTTGTTAAATAAACTGATGCGATTGCAAGTAAGCCAAGATAAATTCCAGCGACATAAGGATTCCAGCCTTTATTTTTTTCTTTAACTTCTGGAATGTTAATTTTCATAAAGATGCTATGTGACTACTCTCATTTTAAATCTTTCACAAAGAACAAATTAACGCATAATTTTTGTGCGTTTAAAAAATAGCATTCATTGACTTTATTCTATCGAATGGCTAGAACAAAACAAGAACATATTTGCTATGAAAATACCAGTAATATTGCAGAAAGTATCAGCAGGTTTCCCATCACCAGCTACAGATTATGTTCAAGATGAAATCGATTTAAACAGCGAGCTGATAAAAAATCCTCCAGCAACTTTTCTAATTCGAGTACAGGGCAACTCCATGACTGATCATAAAATTATAAATGGAGATTTATTAGTAGTGGATCGAAGTTTAAATTTAAAAAATGATTGTATTGCAATTATTAATTTTAATAACGAATTAGTTGTTAAAAATATTATTAAAGAGAACAATAATTTTTATATCAAAAACAAATTAGAGAAAATTTTAATTAATGAAAACTCAGACATCAATGTTTGGGGGATCGTAACGTACATTATTCATGCAGCCCATTAATAATAGAATTATCGCTTTAGTAGATTGTAATTCTTTTTATGTTTCCTGTGAGAGATTATTTAGACCTGATTTAAAAAGAAAACCCGTTGTGGTTTTATCTAATAATGATGGGTGCATTATCTCAAGATCAACTGAGGCAAAGCAAGCAGGCATTAAAATGGGGGAGCCTTATTTTAAAGCAAAGCCATTAATTGATAAATATAAAGTCTCAGTATTTTCATCTAATTACGAATTGTATGGTGATATGTCACGACGAGTGATGAAAATATTAAAAAACTTTTCACCAGATATTGAATTTTATTCAATTGATGAAGCATTTTTAGATTTAACAAATATTAAAATGGACAATGTTCAAGAATATATTTTGCATATTAGAAAAGTAATTTTACAGTGGACAGGGATTCCTGTTTCAATTGGCGCTGCAAATACTAAAACACTTGCAAAAATTGCAAATCATGTTGCAAAGAAAAATAAATTAGGAGTTGAGGAGTTTATTACCAAAGACAAAACTGAAGTGGATGAAATTTTAAAAACATTTCCTGTACAAGAAGTCTGGGGGATTGGCAGACAACTTTCTAAGTTTTTTAATAATAATAATTTTTATAATGCACATCAGCTTAAGTATGTTGATAATTATTGGGTTAGAAAAAATAGTAGTGTTGTAGTTTTAAAAACTATTCATGAACTGAATGGTATTTGTTGTTTTCCATTAAACTTTCAATATGTTGCAAGAAAGAATTGCTGCGTTTCAAGATCATTTGGAAAAACCATCGTTGACCTTAATGATTTAAAAGAGGCCATTGTTAATCATTGTATGACAGCAGCAGAGCGAATTAGATCAGAGGGATTAATTGTAAAATCAGTTTATGTATTCATTAAAACTAGCAGATTTAAAAAAGATTACGTATCACGAGTTCAAAAAGTAGATTTGCCTATTGCAACGAATAACACTTTAGAACTGACTAATGTGTGCGCAAAAGCTTTAGAAAATATCTACATTAAGGGTTATTTTTATAGCAAAGCAGGAGTTATTTTTTCAGATTTAAAACCTAAAGATCATTATGAAAAAAACTTATTTTCTGATCAAAATTTAAATTTAGATCATTTGATGAAGGTTATTGATCAAACCAATAGCAAATTTGGCAGAGGTGCGATTTCTGTTGCAGCAGCAAGATTAAATAATAACTCAAAAATGAATAGACGTTATTCATCTAAAATAGACACTTCATTTATAAAACTTGCCCCAAAGGTTAGGGCACATTAATTATTGATTGTAATGATCAATAAAGCAAAAGCCTTTATCATCCTCGGTAATCAACTTTTTTCACCCATTCATTTAAAAAGTTTTAAAGACCATCATTTCATGATGGCTGAAGATTATCAGTTATGTAGTTACGTTAAACATCACCGTCAGAAGATATTATTATTTTTATCAGCCATGCGCTCATACGCCGATGAGTTAAAAAAAGCTAATTTCTCACTAACCTATTTTGATTGTAAGCACGAATTATTTAAGAAAAGTTATGAAGATAAAATTTTAAACTTTTTAAATAAATTTAAAACAAAATACGTCAGCTTATTTGAAGTTGAAGATAAGTTTTTTGAAACTCAATTAATCAATTTTTTCAAAAAAAATAAAATCGAATATCATTTTATAAAATCGCCAATGTTTTTATCAACTAGAGATGATTTTAAAGAATATTTACAAAATAATAAAAAGCCATTCATGGCTAATTTTTACAAAATTCAAAGAATTAAATTTAATATTTTAATGAAGAGTAAGAATGAACCGCTTGGGGGTAAGTGGAGTTTTGATGAAGATAATAGAAATAAACTTGATCCTAAAGTTATAGTTCCAAAACATATTACCTTTAAAAAAACAAATCATACTGAGAATATTAAAAAATTCTTAGAGAAAAATTTTCTAGATCATCCAGGAGAAATTGAAAGTTTTAATTTTCCAACCACTCGAAAAGATACTTTAAATTTATATTTTGATTTTTTAAAAAATAAATTGAATTTATTTGGAGATTTTGAAGATGCCATCTCACACAAATCTCATATTTTATTTCACAGTATGTTAAGTCCGTTAATTAATTTAGGACTTCTAACACCAGAGCAAATTGTTAGCGAAACTTTAGCTTATGCAAAAACAAATAAAGTTAAACTAAATTGCCTTGAGGGATATCTTCGACAGATTATTGGTTGGCGTGAATTTATGCGCGGCATTTATCAAAATTATGAGAGCAAATTAGAAAATACTAATTTTTTTAAACATAATAAAAAGTTAACCAAAAGTTGGTATGAAGGAACTACTGGAATTGATCCTTTAGATCACACCATTAAAAACTGCATTCAATATGGCTGGAGCCATCACATTGAACGTTTGATGGTCGTTGCAAATATTATGAATCTTTCAGGTATCGAACCTAAGTCCGTTTATCGTTGGTTTATGGAAATGTATGTGGATTCATCGGATTGGGTGATGGCACCTAATGTTTATGGCATGGGTTTATTTAGTGATGGCGGAATTTTTGCAACTAAACCCTACATCTGTGCCTCTAGTTATTTACTTAAAATGAGTGATTTTAAACGAGGCGATTGGTGCGATACATTAGATGGATTGTATTGGCAGTTTATTGAAAAAAACAAAGTTTTCTTTGGTAAAAATTACAGACTGTCGATGATGGTTAAAATTTTAGAGAAAATGGATAAAGATAAAAAGAAAAGAATTTACTCTGCAGCTGATGATTTTATTAAAAAAAATACGAATTAAAAAACTTTAATTTATTCGTGCTCTCCACCCGGATCGTCTTTTGGTAATTTTGTTTGTTTACCGTTAATCCAAATGTTTTGTCTAGACCGCGTTGGTGTGTGATAGTTAGGATCCGTTCTAAATCTTCTGATATCCTTAAATTGTTGAAAGGTGTAATAGGCAACAAAAATTACAAGTAAATGGCCCAAAAACATCCCTAACCATCCATAGACAAACATAGGAACCGTAAACACCCAAACACTGAAAGCGGTGGACCAAAGAGCACTTAAAACAATTAATATTTGCAAACGAACTGTTTTAGGTAAAGCCCGTAAATCATTTTTAGTGTCATCAAATAAAACTGTCGCAGTGTTATGCATCCAATTACTAAAATCTTTAAACATATAACATTTATATATACACTGATTTTATGGATGGAAAAATAATTATTGTAGGCGCTACAGGCTACACAGGTTCTGCACTTGCAAAATCATTAAAAAAAGAAAATATCGACTGTCATTTAATAGGTAGAAATGAAGCAGAGCTGCAAAAATTAGCAAACGAAACGGGCCAGTCCTATTCGGTTTGTAGCAATGTTAGTGAGGAACAAAGTGTTAATGAAAGTTTAAGTTCAATTGCAAATGATAAAATTTTAGGCTTTGCATATTGCGTTGGTTCAATTGTTCTTAAATCTTTTCAAACTACAAAAACCGATGATTTTATAAATACATTTAATCTCAATGTATTAGGAGCCATTCATTTCATAAAAAAATTACAAAAACAGCTTGCAGAAAATAATGGTTCAATTGTTTTATTTTCAACAGTTGCAGTGGATCGAGGATTTAATATGCACTCCGTTATCTCATCTGCAAAAGGAGCTATTCAAGGACTAACCACATCACTAGCTGCAGAATTTGCACCAAAGATAAGAGTGAATTGTATAGCACCTAGTATTACCCAATCAAAAATGGCGAAACCAATTTTAGACAATGCGAGAATTGCAGAACAAATTCCTCTAAAGCATGCAATGAAGAGAGTAGGTAGTCCTGAGGATTTAGCTGAGACTGCAAAATTTTTATTACTACCAAATTCAAGCTGGATTACAGGACAAGTTATTCATGTGGATGGTGGAAAAATTAATTTAGAAACGTAATGACAATTTATTTAAAAATAATTTTATTTTTATTTTTAATTTGTTTTAAATCACAAGCTTTTGAAAACCCTAAAGTTAAAATAAATAATTTTTATATTCAAAAATACGAAGTAACCATTGCTGAGTTTTTGAATTTTTCAAATAAAAAAAATTTTAAAACTGAAGCTGAAAAACAAGGCTTTGGTTATGAGTATGGAGTGGGGTGGGAGAAGAGAAAAAATTGGAATTACAAAACTCCTTATGGAAAAAATCCTGAAAGTTTAACTGAACCCGCAGTTCATGTTAGTTATTTTGAGGCTGAGCAATATTGTAAATTTATAAATGGAAGGCTGCCAAGTTTTGCAGAATGGTCAACTGCAGCTTATACGCAAGTTTTAGATTCAAAAGTATTTGAGAAAAATAAAACTTACACTTATCCAAGTGGAGATAAAGCTGAGAAAATGAATTCAACAGATCTTCTTGCCTACAAAAAACATTACGACGTTTTAAAGTTACCAAAAGGAATTAATGGTTTAGTTGCTATGGGTGGAAATGTTTGGGAGTGGACAAAGGATAGAAAAGATAACTCTGCTTTAACCGCAGGTTCTTCTTGGTGGTATAGCTCAAGCAATACAACTAAAAGTGGAGCACAATTTAAAGCAGCTGATTTTTATGCCATATATGTTGGCTTTCGCTGTGCGTTTGAAAAATAGCCATAATTACTTTATATAAGCACATCATTAATGGATTTTTTTTCAGAAGAATTACGGATAACTCTCCAAATTATTTTAATCGATCTAGTGTTATCAGCTGATAACGCATTGATCATTGGAATGGCGGCATCGCAATTTGATCCAGCAATCCGAAAAAAAGTTTTAATCATCGGCACAGCCTTTGCCGTAGTTTTTAGAATAATATTCTCAGCAATGACTGCGTATTTGTTGCAGTTTGAAGGTATTCGAACTATTGGGGGGCTTTTACTATTTTGGGTGGCGTACAAATTATACGTAGATATTTTAAAGGAAAAAAAAGAAGCAAAAGATCTAAACAAGTATCAAGTTGATAAATCCGAAAGAAGTAATTTTAGAAAAGCTGTAACGACGGTGATTGTTGCAGATATCACTTTAAGTTTAGATAATGTGATCGCTGTTGCTGGAGCTGCTGGCACAAATTATGCTATGTTAATATTTGGTCTTGCACTAGCTATTATTCTAATGGTGACACTTGCCAATTATCTTTCTATTATTATTCAGAAACATAAATGGATAGGATGGCTCGGACTGCTATCAATCCTTTGGATTGCTGCTGGTTTAATTTGGGACGACATTCAGTTATTGCTTTAAAATTATTCAATGGAATTTTTTGCTGATGATTTAAGACTGACGATAAAGATCATATTAATTGATATGATTTTATCAGCAGATAACGCAATCGTTATTGGTCTGGTTGCCTCACAATTTGATCCTAAAATTAGACAAAAAGTTTTAATTATTGGAACCAGTCTTGCAGTTTTATTTAGAATATTATTTGCAGTTTTAGTTGCTTATTTTCTCCAATACAAGGGCGTGAGAACTTTTGGCGCAATTTTATTATTTTATATTGCTTACAAACTTTATGGGGATATTTTAAAAGATAATCCTGAACAGCAAGCAAAAATAAAAAAATCTCAGCTAATTAAAGAAAATGATAAAAAAAATTACTGGAGAGCTATTTTTACTATTGTAGTTGCAGATATGACTATTAGCTTTGATAATGTCATCGCAGTCGCGGGTGCTGCAAAGTCTAATTATACCTTACTTATTTTTGGTCTTACGCTTTCCGTTATCATGATGATCACTCTTGCTAATGCGATATCAAAATATTTACAAGAGCATAAATGGGTGGGTTGGCTTGGAATTTTATCTATTCTTTGGGTAGCTGTTGATTTAATTAGAGATGATTTTAAATTATTTTTTTAAACAAATTAGTAGAGCACTAGTTGTTCTATTAATTTTAAATACAAATATTATGGCAAATGAACAACCTGATTATACCGTTATAAAAAAAGATAATGAATTCGAAATTCGTCAATACACTAATTTTCTAACTGCAACGGTTGAAACCGAAGGTGAGCGTGATGATGCAATTGGTAAAGGTTTTAGAATTTTATTTAAATATATAAGCGGCGAAAATAAAAACAAAGAAAGTATCTCCATGACAGTACCAGTGATGCAAAAAAGCACAGGAAATAATAAATGGAATGTTTCATTTGTAGTTCCTAAAAAATTTAATCTACAAAACGTGCCACAACCCGATAATCAAAGTGTAAAAATTATAAACAACGCAAATCTTAAAGTGATCGTCATCACTTTTTCAGGTTTATTTAGTGACGCTAATATTAAAGAGAATGAAGCAAAGATTAGAAGTTATATAAAAGAAAAAGGATTAAAGATTGAAGAGCCAGCAATTTACGCAGGCTACAACGCACCTTGGACACTTTGGTTTTTAAAAAGAAATGAAGTTCTATTTAAACTGGTAAACTAAAAATATTTCACCGTAGAACTAAAGACGATCTAAGATACAACTAATAAAACAATCAAATAAAGCTTAATAATTTAGTTAAATTGAAGGATTGACTTATATGCATATCTATGTGAAAAGTGCATATCTGATATGCACGATTCGCAAATTAGATAAGTTAACATTAAATAAGGAGTTAAAATGCTAGAAGGATCAAAAGGCTTAATAGCTAAAAATTTTGAAAACAAGCAAAAGGAAAAGAATATAGATAATTTAAACCGCAACATGAAATCAGTTGATACCTACGGAAACGGCACAACAGGTTACAGAATTAAAAACGGTGTCAACGCCGGAAAAGTTGTTGGTCATATCCAAAGAGTAAAGTCCGAAATTTAAAGTTTTGTTTGCCTAGCGAAAGCTAGGTAAATCAAAATCCTATAGCACAACATCACAAAAGATCCCTTTTTTCTGACTATGCTATAGGCATACCTAAACCAAAAATATTCAATAAATGGTTCAGTTAGTTTTAACTAAAGAAATTATTTAGTTAATTACAATTTTAAGATTATTTTTTCGATTTAGATTTTGTAATTACTATAAAAATAAAAGCAGCAATAAATTGTGCGATAATAAAAGGAATTACATCAGCACTTTGAATCCCAACAAAAGTATCCGTTAAGCTTCTAGCAATAGTAACTGCTGGATTTGCAAAAAAAGTTGAAGAAGTAAACCAGTAACCTGCTGTAACAGTTAATGCGACTAACATTGGAATTTGTTTTTTATCATTCTTAATCCCAAAATAAATTACACTTAATAAAACCAAAGTTGAGATAAATTCACTAAAATAATAATTAATTCCAGATCTTGGATTTGTAGATTCATGTAATATGGGTAGAGCAAACATTAAATGACAAAGCATTACTCCAAAAATTGCACCTAAAAATTGGCAGATAAAATATTTAATCAGTTCACTTGTTTTTAATTTTTTATTAGCCCAGTCCACTAAACTCACAACCGGATTAAAGTGAGCTCCTGAAATTGGCATTAATGAAGAAATTAAAACATAAAGAGCAGCACCCGTTGCAATACTGTTGGCAAGCAAAGCAACCGCACTATTGTTCTTTGCAAGTACACTACCCATAAATCCAGAGCCAGTAATTACTGCTAGTAATAAGGCGGTTCCAATAAATTCAGCAAAATATTTATTTTTATTCATTGTTATAAATTTCTCTAAGTTTAAATTTTAAATTAATAGTGTCCATTGTTGCAACAGGTAGTCTTATAAGTTTTTCAATTTTAGGTTTTAAAGTTTTAATTAATTCATCAAATGCTTTACGTTTTTCAACTTTATCACCCCCTGCAGCTGATGGATCTTTAAATCCCCAATGAACTTGTAAGGGATGACCTGGCCAAATAGGACACATTTCATTTGCAGCACTGTCGCAAACAGTAATAACTATATGCATCTTCGGAGCATTTGGTTTTGCAAATTCATCCCAACTTTTAGAGTAAAGTTTTTTAGTGTCATAGCGCATCTCTTCAGCAATCTCTCTTGCGATGGGATTAACATCTGTTTTAGGAGAAGAACCGGCGCTAAAACCTGTAAATTTTCCCTTAGCTAATGTGTTTAATAATACTTCTGCAACAACGGATCTTGCAGAATTATGAGTACAAAGAAATAAAACGTTAATCATTTAATCAATAATTATCAAAAAATTATTACACATATATTACATAAATTAATTAAAATTGTACTAGACTTGGTCTATTTTGTTATGTTATAACATAACAATGAAACATAATGATGATTTAATCCTGAATATAATCAAAACGAATACAAAGTCATTAACGGCATATGAAATTTTAAGCAAAGTTCAAAAGGTTAAAAAGATCCAACCTATGTCCGTTTATAGATCACTTAAAAATTTACAAACTCAAGGCAAAATTCACAAATCCAATCAAAACAAAAGCTTTTTATTGTGCAACGAAAATGATCACGAGCATGTCCATAATCCAGTATTAGTTATTTGCAAAGATTGTGGAAAAACAGAAGAATTAGAGGTTAATACTTTTTCAAAATTATTAGCTAATCTTAAGACAAAAGCACAGTTTCAATTTCAGAATTTTCAAATGGAAGTTTCATCAACTTGTAAAGGATGTAATTAATGGAACATTTATTAGAGAACATTACTTTTCTACAGGACAAAATTTTACTTCGAGGATACGTATTTGGTGTAATTCACGCAGGCTTAATTGTTATTGGTTATTACACGGGTTGGAGCATTAATCGTCTTCTGAAAATAGCATCCAATGGTTATATTGCTGGAATTTTTGGTGCAATTTTTGCACATGTTATCGCAGATTTAATTGCATCTTTAGTTGATCCAGATATTCGTCCCGCAACTCTTGGAATTTTTCTTGGCGGCTTAACTCCGCTTGTACTTATACCTTTCCTTGAAAAGTATGTTGTTAAATCCAAACATCACATTGTGGTTGGAGATCATGATGATGTTAAAAAAGACTTAGATCATCATCATCAGTCAAAAGACTAATAATTTCTAACTAAATGTCTAACCTCTGGGATTCGGGTGTGGGTATTTTTACTACCTAATATAATCACAACTCTTTTACCTTTATTAGTATCCATTAATAAAGCAATGCAACCACCTGCAGCTCTAATGTAACCTGTTTTGCTTACTATAAATTTTTTACTAACTAATGGATTTGTATTTTTATATGAATAATAACCCTCATCTAATTTAATTCGCATTTTTGGCGTCTGTGATGATTTTACAATAAGAGGATATTGTTGTGCTGCAAGAACAAGTTTAATTAAACTGCTTGATGTTGAAACGTTATCATCATCAAGTCCGGAGGCATCAACAAATGAAGTGTCTCTCATTTTTAAAGATCTTGCCTTTGCATTCATAGCATTCACACAAGCTTGATAACCGCCTGGGTAATGCTCGCATAGCAAATCTGAGGAGTCATTATTAGATCTAATAAGCGCTAATCTTAAATGTTGCCGTCTTGAAATATCATTAATTTTCTCATCTAAATTTTGATTAGCATCCAGCACAACCATAGCGGTCATTAATTTTGTAATACTTGCAATGCTGCGAAGATCGTTAGTGTTGGCTCCTTTTATAATTTTTCCATTAACATCTGCAATCACCCAACTCTTTGCACTTATAGGAACTCTTTTTTTCTTTGCAGTATTAGTTTTATGTGCGTCAACCGAGGATGTAAGCAACAACAGAACTGCAGTAAGGATAGAAATTATTTTAAACATGTTCTGCCCTAATTATATGAATTCATAATTAAAAAAACTTAAAATTAGAAAAAGCACCGTAAATGCTCAATAATATTAAAAATTTATGTTATAAATTCTAAAATAAATATTTTTTAGTTAATTTTAAATAAATGGCCCATAGCACAAATTTAATAGCGCTGCTTGCAACTGGTTTTGGACTTGCGTTAATTTTTGGATATCTTGCCAATTATTTTAAAATTCCAACCTTAGTTGGATATTTATTTGCTGGCGTTGTGATTGGTCCTTTCACACCAGGGTATATCGGAGATCAACAACTTGCAAATCAACTCGCTGAAATTGGTGTTGTATTATTAATGTTTGGTGTGGGCTTACACTTTAGTTTGCACGATTTAGATCGACTAAAAAGAATTGCAATCCCAACTGCAATTATAAATATTTTCATCATCACATTGATTAGTGCATTCATCAGTATTGAGTATTGGGGTTATTCATTAATGGGTGGGATTATTTTAGGACTTTGTTTATCTGTTTCCTCAACCGTCGTTTTAGTGAGGGCTTTAGAAAAAAGAGATTTAATTGAAACCGATATAGGTAAATTTTCAATTGGTCGCTTGGTGGTTGAGGATATTATAATGATTTTAGTATTAGTATTTTTACCAGTTTTTTCTCAAGTATTCCTAAACCCACAGATTAATCAGGCCGAGCAAACTTTATATCAAAGTTTTGCCCCAGCAATGATTACCGTTTTTAAAATAGTCTTATTTATAATTTTGATGCTAGTTGTTGGTAGAAAAATTTTACCTAAAATTTTAAAAGCTATCGTTAAAACTAATTCTCGTGAGTTATTTACGTTAGCCATTGTGAGTGCGGCGGTGACAATTTCTTTTTTTTCAGCAAAATTCTTTGAAGTATCAATGGCGCTAGGTGCATTTTTTGCAGGAACTATTTTAAAAGAAACTGAATTTTCAAAACGTGCTGAACTAGATTCCCTGCCACTAAGAGATATATTTTCTATATTGTTTTTTGTCAGCATTGGAATGTTGTTTAATCCCATAACTATAATCATGTATCCTTACAAAGTATTAATTATTGCACTCATTGTTATCGTTGCAAAATTAATTGCAACCACTGTACTTTGTTTAATTTTTAAATACCCATTTAAAACTGCCTTAGTCATTGGTTGTGGACTTGCGCAAATTGGCGAGTTTTCATTCATCCTTGCCAGCATGGGTCTTGAGTTAAAAATTATCTCAAGAAATGCTTATAACTTAATATTGGTTGGAGCTTTTATTAGTATCGCTCTCAATCCAACTTTATTTAAATTTAGCAAACCTATTTTGGAATGGTTTGAGAGAAAAAGAAAATATTATTACTAATTGTTGATAAAAATAAAATAATTTAAAATTATATTTGATTGTGGGGGGGGGTATGCTAATTACGCATAACACTTAATTTACAAAACCTATAGTTTCACAATCAGATTTTGATCCCTTTTGATGTCGTGGCTATAGGTGTTTTTTTTGTTTTATGAGAACAGCCAAAATAACATGTCCTTATTGCAGCAACTTGCAAAAAATTTTCCATCTATCTTATAGTCTTAAAAAGTTTTTCAATATTTTTCAAAAAGCAGAATTGTTAATTCCAACCAGAGCGATCACAGATATTAATAAACAAATCAAAAAATTTTCATGCAAAGCATGTTTAAAAGATCTTATTTATTTTTTTAATATTAATAATGAGGAATATTTTGTTGATGGCATTCATTTAAAATATGCAAGGGAACTTATTTTAAACAAAACAAACGGCATTGATATTTTAAAGAATAAAATAGTTAAACTAGAAAATATTGAAACTAGTCCTGAAAATGAAAAGTTACTCGAGTATTTAAGAATAAAAGCAATTAAAGAAGATGAGGAATTAAATCGCTTAAAAGAAGAATATAAAGATTTGCCTTTAAAATTGTAATTTTAAAGCGGACAAAAATTTTTGCCCGCTTTAGAAATAATATAATAATTAATTAAACTTTAGATCCGATTAACTTTAAAGCGTCTTTTAAAGCTTTTTCAGACTTATCATGAGTTCCAGCTTTATGAAGTTTTTCACCTTCAACTCTTAATGCTTTAGCTTTTGTAACATCTGCTGCTGAAGCTTTTGTAGTTTTTAGATCAGCATCAAACTGCGCCCATAATTTTGGACACATTTTTGCATAAGCAGATGAAGTTACTAAAAACATGCTTACTAATAGTACTAGTACTTTTTTCATTTTATTAACTGTTAAGTTGATGAGCGAATTTACTATAAACTTAAAAAAAAGTCCTTTGAATAAAAGTCTTTATTTTCAATAAAAATTTACGGTTTTAGGTTTTATCCTAAGCTAAATTATTTTTTTTTTTTCTTTTTTAAAATATCTTGCATTTGCTTAATTTCAGCTTTTTGATCTTTGATAATTTTTTGTGCAAACGCTTTAAGTTCAGGATCTTTTGTTTTTTTAATTAATTCCTCAGACATATCAATTGCACCTTGATGGTGTGGGATCATGCCTTTTAAAAAATCGATATCAATATTTCCTGAAGATTTCATCATCATATCTTTGTGCATTTTGTCCATAGATTTTTTAAATGGAACATCGCCATGATTTTTATGATCATTTTGATGCATAGAGGATAATGCAAACACAGTTGAGAGAAGAACGATCGAAAGAGCTAATAATATTTTTTTCATAAGATGATTATAGTGAGTTATTTAAAAAATTTAAAGAATAATGAAACAATAATTGAAATCACAATACAAGTGACGATTGGAAAATAAAAAGAGTACTTTTCTCCCTTCACACTAATGTCACCTGGCAATCTGCCAAGGGGAATTTCTTTAGCAAGGGGCCAAAATAATCCAAGAATTAATATTAAGATCCCAATGATGATCAGTGCCTTTTGCATTAGTTTTTACCTAATTGATATAACCTGATCATGTTGGTCATCTTCGATTTGCCAAAGGGAAGTCCTGCTGTGATGATTGCATAGCCACCAATCTTCGTTAATTTTCTAGATTTAATAATTTCCTTTGAAATTTTCATCATTTGTCTCCAGTTTTTAGCATCGCTATTGGTAATAGAAGTAATGCCCCACAGTAATGACAACTGCCTTGAGATATTAATGTGTGGAGAGATTGTTATAATTTTTGCAGAAGGTCTAATCGCTGAGATTAATTTTGCAGTATTTCCTGTAACTGAAAAGCCAATGATAGCTTCAACTTTAATGTTGTAAGCAATATCTTTGATTGCAAGGGCGATTGCTTTAACAGGCTCATTGTTAATTTTAGTATTACTTTTAAATAAAGTTATATTTTCTTTTTTATATTTTTCAGTTGAGACAATAGTTTTCTTCATAGCCTGCACTGCTTGAAGTGGATATTTTCCAACGGCTGTTTCAGCAGACAACATCACAATATCTGCTCCTTGAAATACAGCAGTACCTACATCATTAATTTCAGCCCGTGTTGGTTTATTATTTTCAATCATGCTCTCAAGCATTTGTGTTGCAATGATTACGGGTTTGCCAAGTTCAGAACATTTTTTAACAATATCTAATTGTACGTGCGGCACTTCATTAGCACCAATTTCAACTGCAAGATCGCCTCGCGCGACCATGATGGCATCTGAAGTATTAATAATGTCTTTAATATTTTTAATGGCACTTTTATTTTCAACCTTTGCAATAATGCCAGTATCTTGTGGGATAAGTTTTCTTGTTTGTTTAATAATTTTTGAATTCTTTACATAAGAAAGCGCAATCCAATTACAGCTTAATTTTTTTGCAATAGTAATGTCTCTCTTATCTTTTATCGTTAGATCATCAAAATCAACTTCAAGTCCTGGAATATGAATGCTTTTAAAGTTTTTGATAATACAATCGTTTTGACAAACAGTTTGAATTGAATTTTTTGTAAGTTTTTTAATTTTAAATACAAATTTTCCATCATCAATTAAAATTTTATTACTCTTCTTTATTTTCTTAAAGATCTCAGGGTAGGGAAGATACACTCGACTTTGACTGCCTATTTTTTTATTTAAATCAAAATTAAAAGTATCACCTCTTTTAAGAGAAACTTGATTTTCTAAAATTTTACCAATTCTAAGTTTTATCCCTTGCAGATCTGCAACGATTGCAATGGGTTTTGTATTTGCTTTTTCGCAGTCTCTGATAATTTTTACAACTTTGTTAATTCCATTTAAGTTGTGGCTAAAATTAATTCTAAACCCATCTACACCTGATCGGATTAAATTATTAATAATATTTTTCTTAAATATTGCAGGCCCTAAAGTTGCTAGAATTTTAGCTTTTTTATCCATCAATTAAACTCATTATAAAATACCATTTTGGCAAATCTAAGATGTTTATGATATATTAGTTTTGTTAGCAGGTATTTACTATGAATTTAACTCAGCCAGAGCTTATCCAGCTCGTACTGTTACTAGTGGTTTTGTTTATTATTATTTGGAATTTTCCACGAGGTCGGTTTTAAAACTCTTTGATTTTAAAAGAAACTAAATTAAGTTAGTTCCAATGAAAACTTTTATAAAGATAATCTTTAGTTTATTTCTATTCCAATCAGTATTATTTGCAGCCGGCAAACCTTATTCACAAACAGAATTTGATAAATTAATTAAAGATGGAAAACCAGTAGTGCTGCACGTTCATGCTAAATGGTGCTCAACTTGTGCAACACAAGATCCTATTTTAAATTCTTTGATGAAAACAACAGAGTTTAAGAATTTTACTTTTTATAATGTAGATTTTGATACCAGCAAAGATCTTCTAAAAACTTTAAAAGTTTCAAGACAAAGTGCTATTATTGTATTTAAGCAAGGCAAAGAACAGGGTCGATCTTTGGGCGATACAAAAGAAAGTTCAATTAAGGAATTGTTAAAAAAAGGTTCTTAATAAACTTTAAATTAAAATACTAATAACATTTTAAAATTAATTGATGAAAGCTTACATCATTCATGAAAATGATGAGTGGACTTTACCACTCAAAGAACAATTGCAAAAACTATCAGTGCCCTTTGAAGATTGGCACATGGCAAAAGTTAATTTAAATACTGCATCTATTCCACCTGTTGGAGTTTTTTATAATCGTATGAGCGCTTCTTCCCATTCAAGAGGGCATCGATTTGCTCCTGAATATACAGCGGTGATTTTAAATTGGTTATCAGCTCATAATAGAAGAATTATCAATGGTGAAAATGCTTTAGCTTTAGAAATTAGTAAATCTCTTCAGTATAAAAAATTAAATGAACATAATATTAAAACCCCAAAATCTATTTTCTGTTCAGGAAAAGAAAGCATTTTATCTGCGGCAGATCATTTTACTAAACCTTTCATAACTAAACATAATCGCGCTGGACGAGGCCTTGGAGTTAAACTATTTCAAAATAAAGCTGAATTAGAAAAGTATATAACTGGAAATCAGTTTGAAGATTCCATTGATGGTATTACTATTTTACAAGAATTTATTGAAGCCGATCCAAAAGTGGTCACTCGTATTGAGTTTATTAATTCTAAATTCTTTTATGCAGTTCAAGTGGATGCAAGTGATAGCTTTGAATTATGTCCAGCCGATGCCTGCAATATTGAAGAGCAATTTTGCCCAACTAATCCTGATGGCAATAAATTTATGATTGTAAAAAATTATCAAAATCCTCTCATTGAAAATTATGAAAAATTTTTAAAAGCTAATAGTGTTGAGGTTGCAGGGATTGAATATATGCTTGATAAAAATGGCACGATGTTCACTTACGATGTAAATACCAATACCAATTACAATTCTATTGCTGAAAAGAAAGCAGGATTATCTGGAATGCTCAAAATAGCTGAGTTTATAAAAGCAGAACTTGCAAAATTATAATTTTAGATTTGAAAATTTGTAAATAATTTATATAAAATAAATTATGGCTGATAATGATAATAATATGTACCGAAGCAGCGATGACAAGTTCTTAGCTGGTGTTTGTTCAGGTCTTGCTCATAAGCTAGGTTTTAGCAAATGGGGGCTTCGTTTTGCATTTATCGTTGGCGCTTTATTTTATGGAATTACGATTCTTGCCTATATTATCTGCTGGATGGTATTTAAACCTCGTCCTACCTTTAATCGTTAAGTTTTTTTTAAATTTAAATTATGAGTGAAGAAAAAATTAATCCGTTTGTTGATTTGGTTGCAGTAACGAGAGGGGATGTTGTTGAAAATATTCATCAAGGAGTAGCTATAGCTATAGATTCTGATTATCGAATTATTAAAAAGTGGGGTGATACACAAACTGAGATATTTCCAAGATCTGCATTAAAACCCATTCAAGCTTTTGGCATCATTACCTCAGGCGCTGATAAAGCTTTAAAACTTAAAGATGAACAAATAGCATTAGCCACATCTTCTCATCACGCAGAACCTGTTCATATTGATATGGTTAAGTCTTGGCTAACTGAATTAAAATTAGATGAGGAAGATTTAACTTTAGGGACAGCTTGGCCACTAGGTCCAAAAAGAAAAGATTATATTTTAAGACATGAAGGTCGAAAATCTAGAATTTATCATAATTGTTCTGGCAAACACTGCGGACAATTATCTATTTGCGTTCATAAAAAATTTAAAACTTTAAAATACCAAGATCCAAAACATCCCGTACAAAAGCTATTTATTGAAAATTTAGAAAAGTTATCCGAGACAAAAATTAATCATCTTGGCATTGATGGTTGTGGATTGCCTGCGCCAAGTTTACCTCTAGAGCGATTTGCTTACGCACTAACTAAATTTGCAGATCCTTCTAAATTAGAAGGGATTGAACAAAAAGCAGTTAAAAAGATTTTTGATTGCTGCGTTAAATATCCTATATTATTTGGTGGCTCTGAAAGTGTTAATTCTATTTTAACAAAGAGCAGTGATAAAAAAATTTTAGTTAAAAATGGTGCCGATGGAGTATTTTCTGCAATTATTCCTGAAGAAAAAGTATCGATTGTTGTTAAAATTAAAGATGGCAATATGAAAGCGGCGGAAGTTGCAATTGCAGGATTGCTAAAAGAGCTAAAATTTTTAGATAATGATGAGGTTAAAAAATTAGTCAGTCAGCCAATTTTAAATTCTGCAGGTACAAAGAGTGGAAAAATGTATTGGTTGGGTAACTAATTATTAATCTTCGCGGTTATAGCGTTTATTACTACGAATAGTCATCACTGCTGAAATTCCAATAATTAAAAAAAGTGCAGAAAAGATAACTACTAAATTCTTTTTCTCAAAAAAATCAAAAAAAACTCCAGCAGCAGTTGTTCCAATTAATAAAACAGACACCATAATTTGATAACGCACAACATTTTTATGCTTTTGTTTAATTTCTACATTATCTTGCATTTCAGCTTTTAGAAAATCTCGAATAGAGAAGAAATCCGTTAAGCGATTATTCGCATCTAACACAGGCATATGACGAATATTATTATTTTTCATTACGTCTATGGTGTAATTAATATCATCGTTTAATTTTGCAGTAATAATTTTACTAGTCATAATCTCTTTAGCAGTTGTTAAATCTGCATCCTTTGCCTCAACGACTAGTTTTGAAACGATATCTCGCTCAGAGACGATTCCTAATAATTTATTATCTTCATCAACAATCGGAACGGCGCCAATTTTTTTATCCTTTAATGCTAAAGCTATTTCACTAATGGGTGTTTCGGTTCCAAATGCAAAATTTTCTTTAAAACTTTTAAGATCTCGTAAAGATGCAATTTTCATAATTATTATTTTATAATAATATTAGATTAATGTTAAAGATTTATTAACGCAAAATGACCAATAAATTAGTGACTTTAAAAACTGGAAACACGTCTTGGTGGAAAATATATTAGATGAAACAATAATTGTTAGCAGCTAATATTTATTAGCTAAAAATTTAATTACTTCATTAACATTTTCATCGGGTGGAAAAATTGGATAAAAATATTTTAAGATTTTATTATCACTTAATATCAAAGTAATTCTTTTTAATAATTTTAAATCTTTTACTTGAAAAATAGGTAATTTTAATTGATTAGCAAATTTAAGCTTTTCATCAGATAAAACTTCATAAGGCAGATTTAACCTTTTCGCCATTTCTTTTTGATACTCACTCGTTTGTGACGATAGCCCAAAAATATTATTAATGTTTAACTTTTTAAGTGCATTAAAATTATCTCTAAAAGAACATGATTGAGGCGTGCATCCTCTCGCACCTGGTATGTTGTCCCAATTGTCAGGTAGGGGTTTATCAGGTTGACCGGTCATTGGATAAATATAAATAATTGTTAAACCCTTTATTTCAGATAAATCCACTAATGTATCAGCAGTGGATTTAAGTTTGATTGGTTTAATAATATAATTATTTAAATGATTTAAGTTTTCCTCTCCCTTTGGTGCTGGAATTTTAGACCAATCGATATTTGTTAAACTTTTTTGGTTCAAGCGTTTTACCGATTTAAATATTTACTCTTTAAATATAAGGGTAGCGCCACAATTTCATAAGCAATAAAGAAAATTGGGTACACAATTGGATTTTTTAATATTTTTGCTAAAATTCTTAAATATTTTATTTCCTCCCAAATAATAAGAAAAGCTTTTGCACCCACAATTAAATGACCATGCACTGAAGCATGCATTCGTCTCATTAACTGGTCTTTAGTTTTTTTAGTTTCAATATAAGCTTTAATGTTGTCATTGATATCCACCCACTCAAAAAGGGGGTTTTTAATTTTTTTTTTATAATAATTAATTTCGCAGTTACAAATGGAGCAAGATTGGTTGTAATAAATTTTAATAATCTGCATAAAGAGGATTTTATCTGCGTCATTTTATATCAAACGGACTAAACCTAAAGTAGAAATAAACATATTGTTTACTTAACTTTCTAACTTTAATTTGATAAGAATCATCCTCTTTCAAAAATTATGAGTACAGAAACTTTCAAAAAAACAAACGGTTCAGGAAAATGCCCAGTGATGCATGGTTCTTTAACAAAGGCAGACCAATCACCAACAGCTGCTTGGTGGCCAAAATCTTTAAACTTAGATATTTTGCATCAACACGATACTAAAACTAATCCACTTCCTGGATTTGATTATAAAAAAGAAGTTAAGAAATTAAATTATAACGCTTTAAAAAAAGATTTACTGAAATTAATGACAGATAGTCAAGAGTGGTGGCCTGCCGATCTTGGAACATATTCTGGTTTATTTGTTAGAATGGCTTGGCACTCTGCAGGAACTTATAGAATTGCAGACGGTCGTGGTGGATCTGGAACAGGAAATCATAGATTTTCTCCATTAGATTCTTGGCCTGATAATGCAAACTTAGATAAAGCAAGAAGACTTCTTTGGCCGATTAAAAAGAAATATGGAAATAAATTAAGTTGGGCTGATCTTATGATCTTAGCTGGTAACATGGGTTATGAACATGCCGGCCTTAAGACTTATGGTTTTTCATTTGGACGAGTAGATATTTGGCATCCTGAAAAAGATGTTTATTGGGGAAGCGAAAAAGAATGGTTACAAGATAAACGTTATCCAAACAAACAAGATAGAACATCTTTAGATAATCCTCTAGCAGCTGTGGTGATGGGACTTATTTATGTAAATCCACAAGGGGTGGATGGTGAACCTGATCCATTAAAAACAGCCCACGATGTTAGAGAAACATTTGCAAGAATGGCAATGAATGATGTTGAAACTTGCGCACTGACTGTGGGTGGTCACAGTATCGGACGTTGTCATGGAAACGGTGATGCTGCAAAATTAAGACCGGAGCCTGCTGGTGCTGAAATTTATGAACAAGGCTTAGGTTGGAATCAAGAAAATGGACTTGGTAAATATCAAGTAACTTCAGGACTTGAAGGCGCGTGGACGACTAATCCTGATAAATGGAATTACGAATACTTAGATCTTTTATTAAATTATGAATGGGAACTAAAGAAGAGTCCAGCAGGTGCTTTTCAATGGGAACCTATTGGATTAGAGGAACATAAAAAAGCAAAAGATTTAGAAGATCCAAAAATTAGACATAATCCAATCATGACCGATGCTGATATGGCTATGAAAATGGATCCAGAGTATAGAAAAATTTCAGAAAAATTTTATAAAAATCCAAAGTATTTAGATGAACAATTTGGCAGAGCTTGGTTTAAATTAACACACAGAGATTTAGGATCACGTAAAAACTATATTGGTCCTTGGGTGCCAAAAGAAGAGTTAATTTGGCAAGATCCAGTTCCAGCATTAAAGAAAAAATATAATGCTGAGAAAGTTAAAAAATTAATTGCAGCAAGTGGTCTAAGTACACAAGAATTAGTTACAACCGCTTTTGACAGTGCGAGAACTTTCAGACGTACCGACAAACGAGGTGGTGCCAATGGTGCACGTATTCGATTATCTCCACAAATCAATTGGGAAGCAAATGAACCAGCTAAACTTAAAAAAGTTTTAAAAGTTTATGAAGGCATTGCTAAAAAATCGGGCACAAGCGTCGCTGACACTATTATTTTAGGCGGCGTTGTTGGTTTAGAGAAAGCTATTAAAAAAGCTGGATCTAAAGTTAAAGTTCCATTTAGAGCCGGTCGAGGTGATGCAAGTCAGGACCAAACAGATATCGATTCATTTAAAGTATTAGAGCCCGTGCACGATGCCTTTAGAAATTACGTTAAAAAAGATTACGTAGTGATGCCAGAGGAATTAATGTTAGAGCGAGCATCTTTAATGGGATTATCTGCAAAAGAGATGACTTGTTTAATTGGCGGTATGCGAGTTTTAGGTACCAACTTTGATGATACAAAACATGGAGTGTTTACAGATAAAGTTGGCGCATTAACTAATGATTTCTTCGTACATTTAACAGATATGAAATATTCTTGGAATCCAACGGGCAAAAACAGCTACGATATTATTGAAAGAAAATCGGGTAAGAAAAAATTCACAGCAACTCGAGTTGATCTTGTATTTGGTTCAAACTCAGTTCTTAGAGCGTATGCAGAAGTTTACGCACAAGATGACAATCAAGAAAAATTCATAAAAGATTTCGTTGAAGTTTGGACGAAAATTATGAATGCCGATCTTCCAAGCCTAAATTAAAATTTTAATTACTCCTTTATTAGCCCACTTTAGATTTGCTAGAAATTTATAGCATTTATAAAAATTATATTTTAGAAGATTTAAAGACAAAACAGCCATGAAAGGATGGAACAAATGCTAAGATCTATGGAAAAAATATGGGCCAGAGCTACTGGTCATTTAATGGGCAGCACCGATAGTGATAAACCCGATGTACCTATTTTAACTTTACGAGAAGCACGTATTGCTTTGTACCTTAAAACATTTTGGACTGTGATTCATGTGATCACTTGTGCGTTTATTATCGCAAATGTGATTAGGCACTGGTAGAGAAAACTTAATAACTTAACTTTGGAGAAATCATGAAATTTGTAAATAAATATGTAAAATGGGCAAGCACAGCTCTTATATTGAGTGGGATTTTGCTGACGAGTGTAAACCTTTATCCACTTAATATATTCGTGCATAGCGCTGGTTCATTAGGTTGGACGCTTGTTGGGTATGTGAATAAAGATAGAGCGTTGATGGTAAATTTTGGAATACAAATTCCAATCTTTGCATTAGGTTATGCAAAAGTATTTTTTTAATGATTAAAAAAGATTTATTTAAAATAATTGATTATATTATTAAACGACCTAAAACGGTTGTGATTATATTAGTGCTGATTGCACTATCACCGTTATTTATAAATTTAATAAAATTTTAATTTTATAGTTCGTCTTTATCAAACTTGATGCCAAGAAGTTTAGATCTTCTAAATTTCAATATCACAATTGCTATAGCAAGAAGTAATATTGCTCCCGCTTCATAAACAAGTGTTGATGGATCAATATCTTTTTTTTGTAATATAATTAATCGCGATAATGCAGTGATTGCAATAAATAGAGGGTAAGTCAGACGAATCGTTTGTGTTCGCCAATAACTTGTCACCATTCCAATTACCTCTAAATAAATAAATAGCAATAATAAATCTGGCAGATTTACATCGCGAATCTCAACCATATGCAGAACTTCAAGTCCAAAGGCAATTGAGGTTGCAATTAGGATGACCGATGCAAATACAAGCTGTAATTTTCTAAAAAAACTTACCATATTAATTTAAGTAATATCATTGTTTGCAAATACTTGCCTATGTTATTATGAATGATATTAGATAAAAATGTCACCATTAATTGGAGTAATTATTTTAGTTTTTTGTATTGGTTTTCTAATGGCAATAGGTCTTGAGAAATTGTCATTGTTAATAGGTTTTTTTATAGCTCTTATGTCTTATCTGCATTTCTTCGGCGGAATCTAGTTAGTTTGAAAAAATTTTTAAAAATATTTTTTATTTTTTTTATTTTATCAAAGTCAGGATATGCACAAAATTTTAAGATTGAGAAAATTTTAGATCTTAAAGATCCTTGGGGTTTAACATTTATCAATAAAGATGAGGTTTTGATCACTGAAAAAGAGGGTGAGATTGTACTTGCAAATATTAAAAGTAAAGAAGTTAAAAAAGTAAAACATAATTTAAATTATAAAGTAGATGGCCAAGGCGGACTCCTTGATATTATCAAACATAATAGTGATATTTTTATTTGCTATACGGAAGATCGAGGGGGTGGCAAAACAAGCACTAGTATTGCAAAGGCAACTTTTGCAAAAGAGAATTTAAATTTTAAAAATATTTTTCAAGCAAATCCACCAATCAATAGTGGTTATCATTTTGGCTGCAGATTAGTCATTAAAGATAATATGATTTATGCAAGTGCAGGCGAGCGTGGAAATGGCAACATTGCACAAGATCCAAAAACCCATGTGGGTAAAATGATTAGAATTAATCTAGATGGATCTGCCCCAAAAAATAATCCAAAGTTTAAAGGCAAAGACGATTGGCTGCCTGAAATTTATCAAATCGGTATTCGAAATCCGCAAGGTATGACGTTATCACCCTTTAATGGTAAAATTTATATTTCAAATCACGGGGCAAAAGGTGGAGATTTTTTTGGTGAGGTAAAATTTGGAGAAAATTATGGTTGGCAGATTTGGTGTTGGGGTGGGGTTAATTATTCAGGAACAAAATGTGGCGAGACAGAGCAATGGGATCGTCGTTTTACAAAGCCATTATATACCTGGAGTCCTTCCATTGCAGTAAGTGCAGTGCAAATTTATAAGGGAGATGAATTTAAAGAGTGGAATGGTCATATACTAATGACTTCTTTAAAGGATGAAACTATTCGAAAACTTGAATTTATAAATGATAATGAAGTGGGCAGAGAAGTTATTATTTTAAAGGGTAAATTAAATCGAATTCGTGATTTAAAAATTGCAGAAGATGGAAAAATTTACATCCTTTCTAATGGTGCAGGGGCACTATCTGTAATAAAGAAATAAATTAACTTAATTGCGACTCAACAAATTCCCAGTTTGCTAATTTTTCAACAAAGGCTTTGAGATAATCGGGTCTTCGATTCTTATAGTCCACATAATAAGCATGTTCCCACACATCGCAGCCAAAAATAGGTTTTAAATTATCTACTAACGGATTTGAACCATTTGCGGTTTTACTAATAACTAATTGATCCCCTTTTAGAGAAAGCCAAGCCCAACCAGAACCAAATTGAGTAACACCTGCTTGAATAAAATCTTCTTTAAATTTTTCAACTGTACCAAATGTTTCAATAATTTTTTTCTCTAATTTTCCTGGCATTTTGCCACCACCGCTTGGGCGCATGCACTGCCAAAATAAAATATGATTATAATGTTGGCCGGCATTATTAAAGATTGCAGCTTTACTTGAATCATTTGCAGTTTTTTTTACAATATCTTCAAGAGTATCGTTTTCAAGAGGGGTGCCTTTAATCAAATTATTTAAATTTGTTATATAAGTCTGATGATGTTTACTGTGATGTAATTCTAATGTTTCAACACTCATTGCAGGATGAAGTGCGTTTTTTGCATAATTTAAGTTAGGTAAAGTAAATATCATAATGATTGACTGTATATTAAATTTTTTAAAAATAAACTTTCAATTTTTTATAAAAATTTTACTAAAATTTTAGGGATTTGTTCTTTAAAACCAAAAAACCCCTTATTTGAAAATTGAAAGCAATACTGATCGTAGTCCCTTGCTAAATAGGTAATTTAATTAAGATGCCCTGTTTTGACATAAATTAGTGCGCCTTCTGATTTTGTAAATGGCGCATGTTTACTGTAACAAGGACTTCTTATCCAAGTATGTTTTGGATAATAATTATGTTCATCGTGAAATACTCCATCTAATACAAAAATCTCTTCACCCCCTGGATGAACATGCGGGGTAAAAATAGTATTCGGCGCCCAACGCACTAAAGCAGTTCCAACTCCATTAAATTCATGTAGCGGCATAACCGATAAACCTGGAACTAATCCTTGGTGCCAAATTTCTGTTTGAGTATTTATTTTAACACTTGCAATATCTTCAGGATGAAAGTGTCTTAATTTAACAAATAATGTACAGCCTGTTTTTGAATAGGGTGAGTGCTTACTATTGGGTGGATTTCGCAAATAAGTACCTGCAGAATAATTACCATTTTCATCAGAGAATGTTCCATCAAGAACTAATATTTCCTCTCCTTCGCCATGCTCATGTTGAGTAAAAGTTGAGTTTGGTTTGTATTTTACAATTGAACTTGCTTTTGCAACTTCACCACCAACGCGGTCTAAATAAGCTCTATTAATTCCAGGAACAGGTGATGGGTTCCAAGTCATTTCTTCAGGCTTTATTACAACTTTTAAATTAAAATCTGCATTTATTTTCATAGCATCCATACTAACTTAAAAATTAACTATCACTTAGTTTATAATTTTCAAGAATTACCGTGTAATATCAATTAATATAAAATCTTAATGGTAATAAATTTTAATATTTGGTTAAAAAGAACTTTAATTATAATTACTTCACTTCTTATCGTTGGATGTAGTGTTGTGACTTTAGGCTACAACCGCCTACCGTTTCTTACAATTTTTGAATTAGACTCCATTGTTGATTTAACTGAAGAACAAGAAAACCTCTCACGCATTCAACTTGATGCTTGGTTAGAATGGCACCGCGAAAAGCATCTTCCGCAATACATTGTAAAATTAGAACAATGGGAAAAACTGATTATACAAGATTTAACTCCAAGTCAGTTTTGTAAAGAAGTGGATGTGATTAGAACTTTTACCAATGAAGCAGTTGAAAAATTTATCCCAGCTCTCATTCCAATAGCTACAACTTTAACGCCAATTCAAATTGATAATTGGAATACGTATCAGGAAGAAAAAGATAAAGAGTTTGTTGAAAATTTCGGCAAAGGTAAGAAGGGTGAGATTATTAACGAGAAAAGATTAAAAAGAGCCATTGAACGAGCAGAGATGCTTTATGGAACATTGAATGCAAATCAAAAAGAAGCTTTGGCTAAACGATTAGAAAAAAGTGTGTTTAATGTTGAGCAAGTTTTACCAGAAAGAAAACGCAGACACTCTGATTCAATCAATGCAGTAAAGCTTATCCAATCTGGGGCAAAACCTTATCCAACTTTAAAAGCAGTGTGGGACCGTAATCAAAAATCACCGAATCCAAATTATGCAGCTTACAGTGATAAAATGTTACAAGATGGCTGCAGTCAATTATCTGAACTACATAACAAAACTACATTAGAACAACGAAAAAAAGCAGCACAGAAATTAAACGGTTATCGAAAAGATTTTGAAACTTTAATCAAACCCTAAATTTAATTATTTTTTTAAATTATATTCTCAATTTATATCGATCTATGATATTATCAAAGCAATGCTAAAAGATTGGTACATTTATATTTTATATGGCTTAGCTTTAGGCTTTGCTATTTATCTAGGCGATAAATACATATTTAATTTTTTATAAACGGTATAATTAAATGAACATCGAGCTTATCGTGGCTATTATATTGGCGATGATTTCATCCTTATTACCATCGATTTATAAAAAAATTACCGATAGTGCCAATATTGCAAACCCTTACATTATTGCAGCAGCTTTAATTTTAGGAACTCTTACAGCTTGTGTTTTTTATTCCTTAATTACAATTGGATTATTAGGAACTTTATACTACTTCGTTATTTATATTTTTATCGCAGGCTCTATTTTCCTTACTCAATATTTAGTAAAACTAAATTCAAAATAAAACGTCTTTTTATTATTACATTCACTAATTTTTGCATCTGCTGCACTGATTAAATACATATTTTAACAGCGCAGTTATTAAACTTTATACAAATGGAAATAAGAAATTGAGTAAGTAATTTAGTAAATTTAAGAATATAGATGAAAAAAAGAAAGTAATTAGAACAAGAATAATAATTAAAAGTATTATTTTTTTAAAAAAATTATTTTCTTTGATTGTTTCTTTTAGTTTATTATCAACTTTTTTTTTATTATTTTTCATTAATTAATACTCAATATTGTTCATAATCATCATTATTATAAAGAAGATTTTAAGAGAGTGTTCTGCAATTAATACTAAATATAATTTTTTATTCTGAATATTTTTTAAGTAAGCAGAGGATTCAAGTTTTAAAAAATTAAATTCCATAATCAAGAAACTGAAAAGATTTAATAAAAAGAATACGCCTATATACATTATTGCGTACCCAACAATTAGTTCCATATTCAGCCTTACGCTCAATATAACCAATGAAAAAATAAGGTTAAAAAGTAAATATTTTCCGTAAATATTAAATAATGAGCGTAAGTGATAGTTGATATCGCTCTTATTTTTAAAAATTATATAAAATAAGAAGAAACCTAGTAGGATTATGCTTAAGGCCAACATAATCCACGGCAAAAAATAAACTACAATAAAAATAAAGTAATTCATTAATTAACTAACTATTCGCGTTAAGTTAATGAACTAATTAATTTTTACAGTAACTGTTCTTCTATTTTGTGACCAAGCAATAGCATTTGAAGCAGGATTAACAGGTCTTTCTTTTCCATAGCTGACAACTTTTATTCTATTAGAAGCTAATCCATTGGCCATTAAATAATCCTTAACAGCAGTGGCTCTTTTTTCACCCAATGCCAAGTTATATTCTCTTGTTCCTCTTTCATCGGCATGGCCTTCTAGAGTTACATTTAGATTTGGATTATTTTTTAAGTAGTTCACTTGTTTTAATAGTGTTTCAGTTCCTTTTGATGAAATATTATATTTATTTGTTGCAAAAAATATCCTGTCAGGAACTCCATCAGCTAAATATTTAATAGTTTCATTTCCTGTATAAATATCGCCATCAATCTGCGGTGCTGTTGCTTGTTGTGTTGTGCAACTTACAATTAATGTTGAAGCAAGAACTGAAAGTAGAGTTAATATTTTTTTCATTATTTGGACTCCTTAAATATTTTTCTAAAATTTATTTTTAAAATATGTTTTAAATAAGGTTTTATGCAACTGCTGATTTAATATTCAATCAGAAAGTGATTATTATTTATAATGATGATTGCCAGATCTTATTAAGATAGAATTTGTTAATGAAAGAAAAAGAAATAATCATGATAGTATTTGCAGGATTATTTTTATTATTAGTTTTTTTATAAAAATTATGAAAATTAAAATATTATTTTTACTAGCTCTACTAGGCCTTTATTCTTGCACTGCAATATCTGAAAAAGCCGAAGAAAAAGCTGCAAAAGAAAATGCGTATCTTTCAACTTTCTTAAAAGCGCCCTCAGCTAATCTTGTAAAAACTTTTGGTAAACCCACAGAAACTTTAGCTGAAAACGATCAGACGATTTATGTTTATGAAGTAAAAGGCAAAGTATTCAATTGTCAGAGAAAGTTTACAATTGACAATAAAAATACTGTTTCTGGATTTGTGTCTACTTGTTGGGATTGATATTAAATAATAATAAAGTTTAAGTTCATATACTATTTGTAGCATCCATGTATGAATCGCTTGCAACGCTTACGCTCATCATTCATTTTCTCTTTATTATATTTGTAATCTTTGGAGGTCTTTTATTCTTTATAAAACCTTGGACATTGTATTTTCATGTTCCAGCATTTCTTTACGGAGTTTATATAGAATTTACACAAAGTGTTTGCCCGCTCACTTACTTAGAAAATTATCTATTAACCAAAGCAAATCTTGCAACTTATTCCACAACCTTTATCCAAAATTATCTGTATGCAATTATTTACCCAATCAATCTAACTAAAGAGATCCAAATTAGCCTTGGAATTGCTCTGCTGATTATAAATGGAATAATTTATGGGTTTATTATTAAAAGAAAAAAGTGAGTGAAGTAAGGGGTTTTGATTTTGAAAAAAAAGTATCGTGCCATATTACTAAAAGAGAATGAAAGTAAAACACTATTAAACGACTGATTTTACTTTAGTATTAATTTTCTATTAAAGATGAATATCCACGGCTAATAAATTTTCCAAGAGGTTTTGTTGAAATAAATTTTTGGTCTTGAAAAACAACTCTACCGTTTGTTATTGTTGTAATTGGAACCCCGGTTACTTCAAAGTTCTCCCAGGGTGTATAATCAGAACCATGATGAAGATTTTTTTGATGAATTTTAGTTTTTTTATTTTGATCCCATAGTACGATGTCTGCATCAAATCCAATATCAATAGAACCTTTATGAGGCCATAATCCATAAATTTTTGCGTGATTAGTGGAGGTTTGTTCTACAAATTGTTTTATAGAAATTCTTTTTTTTGAAACCCCCTCAGAAAAAAAAATAGGCAATCTAGTTTCAACTCCTGGAATTCCATTTGGTATCCACCTGAAGGATGTTTTGGCTTTAGGATTTAATTTTCCTTTAATATCATCGTATCTAAAAGGACAATGATCACTTGAAAATATACTAAATACATTTTCTTGTATGCCCTGCCAAATAGCATTTTGTGAGTTAATATCTCTTGGTGGCGGACTACAAACATATTTAGAGCCCGACATATCCATATTTAAACCCCTTAAATCACTTTTGGTTAAAGTTATATATTGCGGACAAGTCTCAGCATAAATTGGTAATTCCCTTTTTTCTTTTGCCCACTTAATTTGCTCCAATGCTATTTCAGATGATACATGCACTATCATTAAAGGAATTCCCGCAATTTCTGCGTGGCTGATTGCACGATGAACAGCTTCTCTTTCAACTATATCAGGGCGAGTCTCAGCGTGAAAATAAGGGGCAATATTTCCTTTTTGTTCAGCTTCATTAGTTAAAAATCTAATAGCATCATAACCCTCAGCATGAACCATAACTAAAGCCTTATGTTCTTTTGCTGTTTTCATTACATTTAATATTTCAAGATCTTTAAGAACTAAATCATCATAAGTCATAAATATTTTTAAAGATGTGTAACCATTATTGATCAATGCTGGTAATTCCTGTCCAAGTGTTTGAGGACTAGTATCTGAAATAATTAAATGAAAAGCATAATCGATGTAACAATTTCCCTCTGCTAATTTATGATAATTTTGTACAACAGCTCTAATAGACTCTCCTCTTTGCTGGAGCGCAAAAGGAATCACACAAGTGTTTCCACCCGCAGCTGCTGATTTAGTCGCTGAGATAAAATCATCTGCAATTTGAATGTCAGGGCCAAATGGCTGAGAAATATGAACATGACTATCAATGCCGCCCGGTAAGCAAAGTAAACCTTTTGCGTCAATTACATCTGATGTTTGTTCAATTTTATTTTCAATGGCTTTTATCTTGCCCTCTAATATACCAATATCTAACTTTTTTATTTTATCTTGAAAAAAAACATCTCCATTTTTTATAACTAAATCAAATTTCATACATTTTTATTAATATTCTGAAAGAATTTAAAAAGTATTTTAAAGTAATCATACAATTCATTTATTTTCATTTTTTCGTTAGACCTATGACCCTGATCACCATCGCCAGGACCAATATTGATAATATTAATATTGTCATTAGCAAAATAACGTCCATCACTTACTCCAATACAAGATAAAAATTTTGGTTTTTTTCCTTTAACATCTAAATATGAATGGTAAAGATTTTGTAGATATTGATTTTTTTTATTTGAAGCAAAACTATTAGTGCCTGTATTAAATACTACTTTTGCAGTTTTATCCTCTTTTTGAATTATTTTTTTCATTTCTTTAAATGACGATCGAATACTTTCTTTTTTGGTTATTCTTCGGTCGACTTGAAAATATGCCTGTGCCGGTACAACATTAACGTTATGGCCACCCTTTATTAGTCCAATATTAATAGTAGATTTTTGATTTTTACAATTATAACGTTGAATATATTTTTTATAACTAGTTTGTAACTTAAAAATAATTTTATTTGCTTTCTCTATTGCATTTATGCCTTTGTCAGGTTCTCCTGCATGTGAAGTTTTTCCTTTGAGATAAACACTTGTCCAAAAAACTCCTCTTTCTTCCACTATAAGATTATTGTTTGTCGGCGCTCCTAAAATTAAAGTATGTGGATTTATTAATTGATTTTGTCTTAAATAAAAACTTCCTTCTGAACCTAAATTTTCCTCGTCAGTAACGAAGGTAAAAGTTACTTTTTCACTTATTTTTGGAAAAAATTGGTTAAATTTTTTTGCCAAATAAATATGTACTGCAGCACTCCCCTTACAATTAACAGAGCCGAGACCGTGCAAATAGTTGCCTATTTTAGTAAGTTTATAAGGGTTAGTTTTCCAATCTTTCTTATTAGGCTGTACGGTATCTATATGAGAATTAAATACAATTGATTTTGCATTCCCCGAAAAATTTTTAGCAATTAAACTTATTTTATTTTTATTAGGCCCTTTTAAAAGTAAATTAAGTTTAGAATATTTTAAATAGTTGTAGATAAAACTATTTATCTTATCTGAATGAGCGGGTGGGTAAGCTGTATTAATTGAAACTAAATTTGACAAAATTTTTACTATCTCAGATTTATCTTGTTTATTCATAAAAGAGTTTCCGCGGGTTATCTTTAGTCATTAAATCTAATTCTGCATTATTAAAACCTAGGCTTAAAATTTCACTAATAAAGTTTTTAAAACCAATAGTTGGTTTAGGCAAAACGGACACACCGCAGTCACTCGATAGTATCACATTTTTACATTGGGCTTCATTAATTAAATTTTTTAAAATATTTTTATTAATACCTTCAACGATATGTTTCTCTCCGTCTATATGTGTAAGCGGTATAGTAGTAGCTTTGGAAATAAAAAAATACGAAAACTCAAAAAAAACATTAGTTATTTTTTTTAACTCTTTAATATCCGAAGCAGATAAATGATTCGAAGGTATTAATATTTTCTTAATTTCAAAATTTTTTGCAAGACTAATTAAATTAATAATTTCCTCACCTGATATATGCCCTGTATTTAGAACTAGATTTTTTTTAGAAATAATTTCTAATATTTTTAATATATTATTGTCAACTTTCTTAATATTGGTTAATGAAAAACAACTATCAATATAAACTTTACTTCGCTTTTCTTGTTTAGCGATATATTGCGTATGGTGAGTGGGAAAAGAAATGAATTTAAATCTTTTTGTAGAATCTTCATATGCATAATTAGTTAAAATTTCAACTATCGATGAATTAACTCCACCAGTATAAGGCTCCATTATTAGGCCACCAAAAATATCTAATTTATAATTTTTATAATTTTTTTTTAATAATGACGCATAACCAGATGTATTAGAAAAATTATCCATCAATCCTATCGCCTTCATCTTTTCTTTCTCTGCATCTTCAATAGCTTCAAATAGATTTAAACTTCTGGCATTAATATGAGGGCAACAGTGAATGTGATTGTCATATCTGCCTTCCAAACTTATGTTATTTATATTGAGCATATTTTAATCTTTTATGATTTTGAGCATAAAGTCTTTAGTTCTTGGATTTTCTGGCTGATTAAACAATTTTTCTGGATGGTTAATTTCTACAACTTTTCCTTTATCCAAAAACGCAACCCTGTTTGATATTTCCTTAACAAATCCCATTTCATGAGAGACAATAAACATCGTAATTCCTTCTGATGCCAATATTTTAATAGTGTTTAAAACTTCATTTACCAACTCAGGGTCTAAGGCAGAAGTTATTTCATCCAATAATAAAATTTCGGGCTTTAAATTTAATGCTCTGGCAATTGCAACGCGCTGCTGTTGTCCTCCAGAAAGTTCCTCAGGATATGAATTAATTTTATCTTTTAATCCCACTTTTTCGAGTAATTTAATGGCATTTTGTTCTACTTCATGTTTATCTCTTTTTTGTATTTTTACTGGAGCAATACAAACATTTTTTAAAACACTCATATTTTGAAATAAATTGTATTGTTGAAAAACTATAGCAATTTTACTTCTGACAAAACTAAGGTCTTTAGTATTTTGATAATTAATTTTTTTTTCCTCTAAAAAAACTTCTCCTTGGCGGAATTTTACTAATCCAACTAACAATTTTAACAAAGTACTCTTTCCAGATCCGGAGGGACCAATAAGACTTACAATTTCACCTTTGTTTATATCTAGTGACAAATCATCTAAGACTTTTAAAGAATCGTAAAAAGCAGATACAGATTTAATTTTTATGTGTGCCATATTTTTTTTCCAATTTTTTTCCAAGCATGTATAATGGATATGATAAAATAAAATACAAAACAAGTATTGAGCCAAAAGCTAACACAGGAGAAAATCCTTTATTATTTAAAACCTTTCCAACATAAGTTAATTCCATAACTCCAATTTGTGAAGCTAGCGCAGTATCTTTGATAAATAAAATAAAAAAACCAAAGGCTGGAGGTAAAATTACTTTCCACGCTTGTGGAAAAATTACTTCCTTTAATATTTGCAAATAACTAAAATTCATTGCTTTGGCTGCATCCCATTGAGCAATATTTATGGACTCAATGCCACTTCTTACTATTTCAGAAATAAAAGCTGTTCCAATTAAGCAAACTGTAACCACAGCAATAAAAAATAAAGAATCTGAAAATTTTAAAATCTGGAAGATATAAAAAATTAATAATAAAGAAACTAAAAATGGTATTCTTCTAAAAATTTCAATATAAAAAATAACAATAATTCTTAAAGGCAAAAGTATAATTGTCTCTGTTTTTCTAATAACCGCAAGTAGAATCCCAAAAGTAAAACCAAATAAGCAACCAATAGCGGTTAAAAGAAAGGTTACTAACATGGCTTTTAGAAGAAAAATTATATTCCAGTATGTAAAAAAACTCGGGAACTCTGCTAATAAATTTTGCATATTAAATTATTTTCATTTTAACTTTAAAAAAATATCGACCAATTGTGGCAAGACAAAATGTAGCCAATATTGTTATCAATATGTAAATCAAAGCAGTTAAAGAAAAAATTTCAACACTACGAAAAGTTAAAGAATTTATATTAAAAGCTCTACCCATTAATTCCTCGACTCCAAAAATCGCCGCCATCGAAGTTCCTAATGTCATAAGAATGTAATGATTTGATAAAGCAGGAAAAATAGTTTTTATAATATGTGGTAATATAATTAGTCTGACCTGTTGACTTATAGAAAAATTCATAGTTTTGGCGGCGTCTAACTCTTCATTTTTAATTGATAAAAAACCCGCCCTTTGTATTTCTGTTAAATAGGCTGCTGCATTAAGCGTCATTCCTAACAACACTGCAGTAAAAGGAGAAAGTAAAATACCAAATTCAGGCAGTGCAAAAAATAAAAAGTAAATTTGAACTAGTTGTGGGGTATTTGTAAAAAAATTTACGTACATTACAACTATTTTATTTAAATAAAATGGACCGAATGTTCTTATGGTTGCAAATAACAGACCAAAAAACATTCCCCCAAAAAATGAGAGTATTGCTATAGTAAAGCTCAACAAAGAGCCTTTAATTAAGTAAGGAATATATTCGTAAATCTGGCTGTAAATTAATGTATAGCCCATGATATGATCAGTACTATTTTCATCCCTCCTAAGCATAACTTAGGAGGGTTGAGATTTTTTTTAATTTTATATTATTAAAAATATGGTGTTGCTTGGACGCTGGTAAGTTGACCAATACCAAACCATTTCTTCCATGTCTTATCTACAAAATCATCTCTATGCATTGTGTAGATTGCAACATTTAGCCACTGTTGAAGAGTATAATTCCCTTTTTTAACTCCTATGCCGCAATACCAAGTGTCAATCGACTTATCAACTACTTGCCATTTGACATCTTTATACTTGTTCATATGTTCTCCAAGAAAATCAACAACATCAACAATTGCATCAGCTCTACCTTGAGCAATTGATCTCATAGCATCTGGATAGTTATCAAAAAGAGTAATTTGAGCTTTTGTCAAATTTTTTGCCGCCCAATCTGCTGGCATTGTGCCTCTAACTTGAGCTAACTTAACATCTGCTTTATTCATATCCATTACTGCTTTAAATGGTTTTTTACTTGTTGTTAATGCGCCAAAAACTTCAGTATGAACTGGCAATGTGAAGTCAATAATTTTTTGTCTCTCCGCATTTCGAGTCATAGCACCCATTACAATGTCAACTTTTCCGGTTGATACAAAAGGTATTCTATCTGGCGATCCCACTACTACTAACTCAAGTTTCACACCTAGCATTTCTGCTAACTTTGCACCGATGTCTGCATCAAACCCCACTAAATTATTTTTTTCATCATATTTTGCTAATGGAGGAAGTCCTGGATTTACACCCATTTTTAAAACACCAGATTTTAGAATTTCATCTAATGTTCGTGCTTCGGCTCCGGTAAAAAGCAAAAAAGTTAGAAAAAAAGATAAGATAATTTTTTTTAACATTTATATACCCCTATTTTAGTTATTATTTACTCTTTAGAATACATTGTTAATTTAATATTAAAACAATTTAAATACTTAAGTATAATCAACGTAATAAATTCATAAACATGAGCAGTACAACTTTAAATAGAATTGTAGAATTTTACATAAACGAAAAAAAATATTTTGCGAGAGAAGGAACAAGTGTTGCTTTGGCTTTATATAATAATAATTATAAAAAAATAAGAAAATCTCCTAAATTAAAAACAGATAGAGGATTATTTTGTATGATGGGTTCTTGTCAAGAATGCATAGTAAATATTGATGGTGTAAAAAAATTATCTTGTATCTCTAAAATAAAAAAAAATACTAAAATTTTTATATAAATAAAGAATGAATAATAAAGTTTATGATGTAGCAATAATTGGTTCTGGCCCAAGTGGGATTGCGGCCGCATTAGAATTATCAAAATATAATATTAATATTTTACTTATTGATAACAATGAGAGAGTGGGGGGACAGATATATAGAGCATCGCCTCCAGAATTTAAGTGTGATGAAAGCGTTGAGGAGATGCAGATCCAAAAAGATTTAGAGGAAAAAATAAAAAAATCGAATATTGTTTACAAACCCAATCATACCGTTTGGCAAATTTCTGAAAATTTTAGAATTGATGGCTTTACTGAAAGTGAAGCTTTTGTTTGGCGAGCTAATAAAATAATAGTAGCAACAGGAACTACTGAAAGGATAGTACCTTTTTCAGGTTGGACAAATCCAGGTGTAATAGGTCTTGCAGCCACTACTATAATTTTAAAATCACAACAAACAATACCAGGTAAAAAAATTATAATTGCAGGATGTGGTCCACTTCTTTTAGTCGTAGCATACTATACGCTAAAGCTAGGCGGTAAAATCGAAGCGATTATAGACACCAACTCTAAGTGGACTTGGTTAAAAAATTTTATTTTTTTATTTTCCAATATACCATTATTTATAAAAGGATTTAAGTGGATATTAAAAATTTTATTGTGCCGGATTCCTATTTATTCAAATTGTACGGTTACAAGCGCTGAAAATAATAATGATTTCTTAAATGTTGAAATAAAAAACTTAAATAATATTGAAAATAGTAAATCTATAAAATTACAGTGTGATACATTGTGCGTGGGCCATGGATTAATTCCATCAACAGATTTCTCAAGACTAATGAATGCTCATCATAAATTTGATAAATATCTCGGTGGTTGGATACCTGAAGTGAACAAATATTTTGAAACATCTGTTCCTAATTTTTATCAAATAGGGGATGCCTCTGGAGTGCTAGGAGCAATGCCTGCCTATGAAAAGGGCAAAATAGCTGCAATATCAATAATTCATAAAATGAATTTGCTCTCAGACTATGAGCTTGATCAACAATATAAAATTTTATCTAAAAAACTAAAAAGATTAAAAATTTTTGGAGAAGCTATATCAAAAATTTCATTTCCAAATGATTTGCTTTATAAACAAATTCTTCCTGAAACAATTGTTTGTCGCTGTGAAGACATAACAAGAAAAGACATTGAAAACTCGGCAAATAATGGTGCTCATGATTTGAATCAATTAAAAACCTGGACCAGATGCGGCATGGGTCCTTGTCAAGGCAGAACATGCCACTACGCTACAAGCTTAGTGTTGGCAAAATGTACTAACAAAAAAATTGAAGACTTAGGATACTGGACGGGAAGAGCTCCTGTTAGACCAATACCTTTTTATGCAGCGGCAGGAGATTTTACTTATGAGGAAATTACAAAAATTGAAAGCACACCAATTTGAATAAGACATTTGATACGATTATTGTCGGTGCAGGAATAATGGGCTCAACAGTTGCATTATTTTTAGCAAGAGCTGGCAAAAAAGTTTTATTAATTGATAAATCACAAATTTTCAGATCAGCTTCTGGTTCTAATGCTGGAACACTCACTATTCATATGACTAGAGCTAGCCTTGTTCCTTACGCCTTAAAGGGATGGGAAATGTGGATGAACCTAAGTGAATGGTTATCTAGAGATATCGAAGTTAAGCATCAGCCTGGTTTGTGTTTAGCTTTTACTGAGGAGGAAGAAAAATTGCTAGTTGAACGATCAAAAATAAGGAATGATAACGGTGCAAATATTAAAATTTTAAATTCAGCTGAAGCTCAGAAAATTGAGCCGTCTCTATCTAAAAAAATTAGATGTGCAGCTTTCTCTGAGATCGATGGCTACGCGTACGCTAATCAAACTGGCCTTGCATACAAAAAAGCACTACAAAAAGAAAATATAACAATTTTAGAAAATTCTGAAGTCATAAAAATAAAAAAAAATGCTAATTTTTCAGTTACCATAAGTAATAAAAATATTAACCAAGATTATTATGCTGATCAGATAGTTTTGGCTTGTGGAGTTTGGTTGGGTGAAATTCTGAAAATGATGAACGTTAAAATCAATTTAAAATGTTTGGCACAACAATTAATAGTAACTGAAAGAATGAATAATTTTCTTAATAGTGTTATTACTATAGCAAATGGAAAACTTTCATTGAAGCAATTTAGCAATGGAAATGTTTTAATAGGAGGTGGTTGGCCAGGCGTTGGAGCAACTGCAGATAAGTTTACATCAACTATACCAGAGAACTTAATAGGAAATATTAGATTAGCTTGTTATGCTACACCTGAATTAAAAAATACTAGAATTTCAAGAATTTGGCTTGGCTTAGAAGCAGAAACAGACGATGCAATGCCAATTATAGGTAAAATACCCGATAATGAAGGAGCTTATATAATAGGATCTGTCCATTCAGGTTATACAAGTGGTCCATATATGGGCAAACTTTTGTCAGAATACATTCTAGGTAAAAATGTTAATTTAGATTCATTCAATATTAGTAGACTAATTCAAAAGCAATGAACGAAAAATTCAAGGGATTGTACGCAGCAACTATTGTTCCTTTAAAAAAAAATAGACAGATAAATATTATAGAATTAAAAAACCACCTAAAAGATATTGTAAATAAAAAAAACATAAAAGGTTTGTTGATTAATGGGCATGCTGGAGAAAATTTTTCATTAACTGATAAAGAGCAAATAGTAATTGTAAAAATTGCAAAAAAAATAATCAAGAAAAATCAGTTAATCGTATCTGGCGTAAATTTTGAAGATCCGTATAAAGCTCGTGTTGTTGCGAAGGAAATGGAAAAAAATGGTGCGGATGCAATTTTAATATTTCCACCCTTCTCCTGGTCTTTTTCACGCTCGCAAGATCAAATTTTTGATCATCATAAAATAATACATGATTTTATATCAATACCAATCTTCACTTATCAGTCATCGATTCATTCTAATGGTTTAAACTATGAAAAAATTCTCAACAAAAGATTTTTGACATTAAAAAAAATAATTGGTGTGAAGGAGGGCAGTTGGAATGTGCGAGCTTACCAAGAAAATTATAATCTATTTAAAAATAATAAAAAAAATTTTTTAGTTATGGCGTCTGGTGACGAACATTTATATCCATGTTTTAAATATAGAAAAGGAAGCGATGGAAGTTTGGTAAGCCTTGCAATTATCTTGCCTGAAGATGTTGCCAATATGATCAATTTAATAAAAGAAAAAAAAATGAGAGAAGCAAAATATTTGAGCCAAAAAATTAATCTTTTTGCTAAAGCTATATATGGAAATAATCCAGCTAGTTTCGCAACCGCAAGGCTAAAATATTGTCTAAAAAAAATGAAAAAAATTTCAACTGATTTCATGAGATCTACAATTGAATTGGATAGCAACGATAAAAAAAATTTAGATAAAATTTTAAGTAAATTTAAGCTAATTAATTATTAAGCTCCTTTTTAATAAACAAGATCCCAAAAAAAACAATAAGAACTATTCCAATTATTTTTTGATTGGTAAGATCAATATTAAAAAATAAAACATTTATTATACTAGCCCATATTAACTGAGAATATTGAAAATATGACACAAAAGAAACGTTAGAATATTGAATTGCAAGTATCAAAAATAAATGCGAAAAAAATCCTAATAACCCTATTAAAATTAAATATAACCAAAAGTCATTTGTAAAATTTTTGTAATCTAAAAAGAGATAGACAGAAAAAAATAATGAACCTAAAAGTCCACTATAAAAAACAGCTGCAAAGGGATCCTTGTTATGTGAGATTTTTTTAGTTACGAGCTGATACAAAGCAAATGAAATTGCCAATAATATTGGAAATATAATATAAATATTTAAGAAATCAGCTGAGATTTCCAACGAATAAGTAATTACAAGAAAACTCAAGAACATTAAAATTATTCCTAACAAACTTATTTTTTCCTTAAGAAATATAATTGAAAACAAGACAAGAAATAATGGTGAAGTAGAATAAATGATAAAAATATTTACTAAGTCTAATTCCTTGAGAGCAATATACATAAAGACAGTCCCAATTATGAGAAGAAAAGATCTTAAAACCTGATTTTTGTAATCTTTTTTTAAATTAATTTTAATTTTAAAAATTAGAATAATTAAAATTGTAAAAATAAAATGAAAAAAATATCTTCCCCAAATAATTTGGTTTACACTTAAAAAGTTTATTAAATGTTTAGCTATAGAGTCCATACATACTAACATCCCATATGCAGATAAACTAAGAAGTATACTGATCATTTTTAAATTAGAATTTCATAAATCATTATTACTGGTATAAATTTTCAAAAATAAAAATACTTAATCTTTATTATTCAACAATATCGTTTAAAAAAATTGATGCTATTAATATTGCTATAGGTAAAAAAATTTAGTCATATGATAATTTTATCAATAAAATAAAATATTAAATTTTTATATATAATTTTTAGCTCCATACTATTTCTTTACGAGTTATTGAAAAATTATATATTATTGCAGTTTTTAAAATTTTAGTAATATAAAATACCAGACGACAAAACCCTTAAAAGTTATTTAACGGAAGTAACTTAGTAGCGGGGTTTTAATTTTAAAAAAAAGTGTCGTGCCATATTACTAAAAGAGAATGAAAGTAAAACACTATTAAACGACTGATTTTGCTTTAGTATTTATTTCAAAATTAATGAGGGGTTATAACACAGGGGTTATTGCAAATTTATTTTTTTGTCTTTGCCTTAATCACAGTCAACGTGCTCATCTATAACACTTATTTCTTTAGCTCTCTTTTTTGCAGAAAATTTGACTTTAGTATGAAGGAAGAACATATTTTTATCAGGAGGCGGTAAATATGTTTATGCCAATACCTGATACTTGAATTAAAAAGTATCAATACTGAATAAGAGCTTACGGACCTCTGCTCTTCCCAAAAAGGTCCACATTACATAAATTTTATAGGTTATTTAAACCTGATAAAAAGGGGGACCTCCCCCTTTTGGGGCTAATAATAATTATTAAATTGGAATATATTAAATTATGCTGACAGCGGGACAATTTATAGAGCAGACAAAAAGACCAACCTGGTCACTCAGTTCAAATAATACCGTAAGACAAGCCTTGCAGTTAATGGCAGATAAAAATATCGGCGCCATTGTTATTAAGGATCAGGATAAGATTACAGGAATTTTTTCAGAAAGAGATTACGCTAGAAAAGTAGTGTTAAAGGGAAAGAATAGTACTGATACAAAACTTGCAGAAGTTATGAGTAAAGACGTAATAACCATATCATCCGACATGCAAATTGATGCTTGTATGCAATTAATGACGGATAAGCGTGTTAGACATTTACCGGTAGTAGATAATGGTAAATCTATAGGAATTATTTCAATTGGTGATGTGGTGCGTCTTATGATCGATGAGCAGAAGTACTTAATAGAACAGCTGCAAAAATTTGTAACTAGCTAGGCCACTCAGTTCACAACTAAATAGCAATCTTTATAACCTTATTGGAACTTACAATAAGTATTATTGAGGAGTGTTTGTTGTGCCGTCTCTATCAAGAGTTCTAGATTTTCCCATGATGACTTGTATTTGATCTGGGTAAGCATATCCAGTTCCTTTGCTATGATCTATGATTGCTCCAACCCCTCCACCAAAAACAATATTTCCCCACATACTTCCTCTAGCACGTGATACTGCTTTTACTAAACCATCTTGCATCCCAGCTTTTTTACAAGTAATCGACATGTCTTCTGCTGATCTTGTGATATTTACAAAAGATGGAGTTTTACCTTCCCAAGAACCTTTGTCGTTTACTAAAACACAGTTAGCCCCTTCAACTGAATTAGATTTATCATCTTTAGCAGTTAAATTAATTGGCTGATAATTTTCTCCTGTAATAGAAGCGCAGTTAGCTAGTCCTAAGGATAAACTGATTATTAATAAAGTTTTTAAATTCATATTAGCAGCCTAATGTGTAGCCACTCACCGCTATATCTCTAGCCTCAACAGAAGCTAGAGATAGTAGAGTAAAAAAAATAACGAGAAATATATTTTTCAAGTTAAGTAATTAAAATTTATAACCAATACTGATTATTCCCGCGGCTACTTCTGGCTTAAAACCAACACCGTCTTCTGTTTCTTTATCGAAATCTACAAAGCTTGCTTCTGCTTGTATGAATACGTTGTTATTTAAAAAAGTTTTAACCCCTAGACCATAACCCCAAGCTTCAAAATCTTTTGTTCCGCTAGCTGTTTGGTTGTCATAACTAACTGAAATTTTACCATCAGCTTTATGATAACCTAATTTTGCAAATATTGCTGAAGTATTGTTAATTGCATAAGAAGGCTGGATATAGAAAGAATAGTGTTTATCAAGTGTTAAATTTATGCTGCTTGCTCCAGCACCTATTCTGCCAGCTTTAATTTTGTCTAAATCATAAGTGGCACCAATAGACATAAAAAAATTATTATCTATGGGTATTCCAAAAGATAAATCTCCACCATAAACAGTATCATTTTGTCCAAGAGATAATGTTGTTGTGGTGTAAGTAACGTCTGTATTTGCGCCTGTATAACCACCATAGATGGCTAAGCTTGGTCCAGCAAAGTTTTTTGCTTGAGCAAGTACATTAGTTGCTGCAGCACAGGCAATTATAGCTGCCGATGCAAACAAACTAATTATTTTGTTTCTTATTTTCATTATATTTCCTTTTATTTTTAATAATTAAGAGAAGCTTTAAAGGTTGGGGGTCGTTTAAAAATAACAATTATTAGTAATGAAAATTACTACTAACTTTTAACACTAATATTTTTCCTAAAAATAAATTATTTAAGGTCTATATTTGACTCTAGAAAAAACAGATGCTAGAAGATAAGGTCATTGCTGATAGAAGTGAGCAGTATTTTAGGGAATTTCTAACCAATAATAATAAGTTTAAACAATTGGCATTTTTTAGAAGAACGCCTGGTGGTGCATTAATGATGTTTAAGATTATGCATTGTTATTTTCTAAATAAAGATTTGCATGTGGAGGAATTAGTAGAGCAAATTCCAACCGCTATTGTCTCACGTCCTAGCGTTTTTTCTTATATTGATAGTGCTGTTGAGTATGGCATTTTGGTTAAGAGCGAAGGGAAGGACGATAAGAGAACTAAGACAATTAAACCCTCAGATTCAATGATTAAGGAATATAAACAGTGGATGTTGGAGTTGGATAATTAGATCTTTTTATAATCTGTCTTCATTTCCCAATTATCATCACTGTAAAACTCTTCTGACCATTTTTCAAATTCATTAACGAATTCTGGGGTAGGTTTTACAATCTTAATTCTTTTGTCGTGTGGACTTGCAGTCTTAGTTAAAATTTTTCTTATTGCACAGTCTGTTAATAAAGAAAGTAATGTGGCACGAGAACAAACTTTGCCAGGGATCATTGATATAAGCTCTTCCACATGCAGTTCTTTTTCTGCATAATAATATTCCATCAATTTATTCATTAATACCCACCCCTTTGCATCTCTACGAAGATAGGCAAGAGTTTTATATTTTACTGTAGTCACAAAGAATTCATTAAAAAGATATGAAGTTCTTTTTAAATTTATGTTTACTTTTTTTAAGGGAGGTAATGGTTTTTGGCTTTTTTTAGTAGGCATTTCAGTCATTAATTTAACAAAACTTATATATAAGGACAGAATATTCTTACAAAATTAAGTCTAAAAATTATTACTAATATTTAAAAAAAAATTATCTACTTATTGATCAAAGTTCTCCACACCCACTATAAGTAATAATACATATATTCTTTATAATTTTATCTAGTCTAGAATCTCTTTAGGTCTTTAAATTATGCTTTTTATAAGTCCATGGTTAGGTGAGTCACTAGCTTTTGTAACTGGAGTAGTAACCATTTTCTTTTTGGTTAGAAGCAAGGAATTGAGACTAAACATTTGGCAATTCTTAAACGCACCATTTAGTAAAAAAATAACAAAAGATAAGTATTGGACAGTGTATTTACTCTTTATTTTACTGGTTATACTTGTGTCAATTTTCTATACTTTAAGAAATCTTGTTTATTTAACTAGATGAAAAAATTTGAATATAAAGTTTTTGATATTGATGAATTGGATCATCCTGAAGAAGAATTTCTGAACAAGATGGGTTCAGAAGGATGGGAGTTAGTTCAAATTCATAATGAGCCCGTAGATAAATCTTCTTTAATTTTAGTGAAGTTATATTTTAAAAGAGAAATTAAGTGATAAAACGTGGATCAAAAAATAAACTTTGTTTTGAAATAGTAAATTCTGGTATTTTTAATGATTTAAAATCATTCGATGAATTTAATATAAGAATTCTTAATAATTACGATTTTAATAAAAGAGGACAAGATAAAACCAAGGGAGATATTTTTGAAATTTTTTGTGAAGCTTATTTATTTACAAAAAAAGAATTACAAATAAAAGAGGTTTTTCCACAAGGCTATGTTCCTTTTTATATTCTAAAAAAACTAAATTTAAATACAAATGATAAGGGTTACGATGGTGTTTACCAAACAACTGATGGTAATTATTTTACTTATCAGTGCAAATATAGATCGAAAAATGAGAAGTTAAATTGGCAAGGAAAGAATGGTCTTTCATCATTTATAGCTGTTAGTGAAAAAGCCTACAGAAGACATCTTTTAGCAACTGTAAATAATCCTTCCCCAGAATTTCTACGTCAAGATAGAATTTTAACAACTTTAAGAACTGAATTTAATTTATTAAATAAAGATGATTTTTTAAAAATTGAAAATTTTTTAAAAAGCGAAAAGATAACAGATCAACTACATAAACCAGATCCATATCAACAAGAAGCTGTTAATAAAATTCTTAAAGAACTAAATATTGCTAATAAAACAACAGCTATAATGGCATGTGGAACAGGCAAAACAGAGATAGCTCTCTGGACTTATCAAAGAATGAAACCAAATGTTGCACTAGTTTTGGTGCCTTCAATTGCGCTAGTTAAACAAATCAGGGCTTCTTGGTTATCGCAATTAAATCAACCAGTTGTAACCTTTCAATTATGCTCCTCCAAAGATATTACCGAAGGTGAAGATTCCATAAGAGTAAGAAAAAATGATTTAAATATGGAGTTTTATGACGGTGTAGACGGTGTAAACGAATTAAAAAAATGGTTAAAAAAAAATAAAAAAAATAAAAAAATTATTTTTTCGACATACCAATCTTCTAGACAATTAAAGAATATTTTTAATAAAATAAATCCAATAGATTTTGCATTTTTTGATGAAGCTCACAGAACAGCTGGGCAAGGAAAAGTAGATTCAAATTTTCGTTTTGCACTTTTTGATAAAAATATACCGATTAGAAAAAGATTATTTATGACAGCAACCAGAAGAATTATGAGTAAAAAAATTCTCAAAGAAGGTGATGCTGTACCTAAAATTAGTATGGAGGATGAAGAGTATTATGGCAAGGTTTGTTATACTCTTAGCTTTCTTTCTGCTGCGAATAAAAAAGCAATAGCAAGACCAAAATTAATTATATCTGAAGTTTTTTTAGACGAAATTGACCAAAAAAGAAGAACAATATCATCTACTCATGTTAGTGGAGTCAAATTAAAATCTGATTATCTAGCTCATATGATAGCAATGCAGAAAACTGTAAAAAAATATAATATAAAAAAAATTTTTACTTTTCATTCTAAAGTTTCTAGAGCGAGCCAATTCACGAATGGTGATGGGCCAGATAGCATAAAATTTTATTTAAAAGATTTTTTTGTATCACATGTAAATGGAAGTATGAAAATGCGCAAAAGAGATTTAATTATGCAAGAATTTAAGTCTAGTAAGAAAGGTATCGTCTCAAATGCTAGATGTTTGGTCGAGGGTGTGGATGTCCCGAGTGTAGATATGGTTTCTTTCATAGATTCTAAAAATAGTGAAATTGAAATTGTACAAGCCATTGGACGGGCCTTAAGGAATAGAGGTGTGAAGAAAAAAAACGGCTATGTTTTTATTCCAATTTTTATTGAAAGAAAAATCAATGAAACTTTAGAAGAATCTTTAAACCGAACAAAATTTGATGCCATCGTTATTATTCTTAAAGCATTAAGGGAACATGATGGTGAAATAGCTAAAATTATTGAGGAGATATTAGTAAGCGAATCTCGCGGAAAAGGATTCGCAGAAGAAAGTTATAAAAAATTAAAGAACATACTTGAATTTTCTAATCCAGAAATAAAAAAAAGTATTATGTTTAAAGCGGTAGGAGCAAGTGTAATAGGAAATCTTAGATTCAAATGGGATTTTATGATTGGTCGTTTACTTGCTTATAAAGATAAATATGGCCATTCAAATATTCCCTTCAATAACAATGAATTTACTGAAGAAAGGAAGTGGGTGTCAAAAATTAGATTACGATATCGTGATAAAAAACTTTATAATTTTCAGATTGAACAATTAAAAAAAATAGGTTTTTCTTTTGTAGAACCAGGAGCCACTACCTATAACAGAGATAAATTACTCTCTACAAGAGACTTAAGCAAAAAATTTGGCATAAATAAAGTTCCAGTAATCAGAGCGTTGAATAAAATCAAGCCTGAACAAATGTATTTTGGAAGCGGTATAAAAAAACCATTACCATTATATAAGAATTATACTGAAAAAGAGTTTTGTAAAATATTAGGCGTAGATTTTTTAAAATTAAATAATAACAAATATCAACCATTATCAAATATTTCTAAAAATTTAAATGTTGATAGGATAGTGGTAGAGAATTTGATAAAAGAAAATAAAATAAAATATTTTGGAACGGCAATTGGAAGTGGTGGAGCTGGCGGGATAACTAGGTATTATAAAAAAATTTCAAAGAAAGAATTTAATAAAATTAAGGGGATTACAACCTCAGGTATTAAAGGATTGTATCCAGCTAGAAATTTACACCAATCAATTTTTAGTAGTAAAGAAATAAAAAATTATGGTCAAAATCTAATACATAAACTAATAAAACAGAAAAAGATTAACTCAGTCGAAACAAGAATTTCAGGCACTCGTAGTGGTATTGCGCATTATTATAAGCCATTATCAAAAGATTTTATTACTAAAATTACAGGAGTAAATATTTTTAATCCCGATAATTACGTTACTAAAAATAAATTTGTTAAAAATATTATGGATAAACCTTTAATGGGTTATTTTAATTTATGTGAAAAAGAGGGATTAATTAAACCCGTAGGACTAGGTATATCTTCCGTTCAAAGTACCGGTGGTGTTGCTCATTTCTATAAACAACTAAATAAAAAAGAGTTTATGAATTTAAAAAAAATAAAATATCTAGGTAATATTCCAAAAAATCTTTGTGGAATTACAAACTTTGCTAAATTTTACAATGTAGACAAAGGTGTAATCAAAAAAATGATTACTAATAACTTTATAAAAATTAACTGTCAGGCTTATATTGATAGCGGGATTACAAATTTATATAAAAAAATTTCTAATAAAAAATTCTCTGAGTTTTATAAAATATATAGATCAAAAATTGTAAATAAAAATTAATTATTAAATTTATGTCTAAGTTCAGTGGAATAAAGGTATCAAAAGTAACTTTTAATTAAAGCCCCACTTTGAGCAGGGCTTTAATAAGTTAAATTAATTGCTAATTAACAAAACTAGTGTTTTTAGGATATTTACTAAAAGCATTTTGATTTTTTTTACCTACTTCAATAACAGCTTGTATTATGTCAGTAGTTATAAAATTTATATTGGTAAATGCTTTTACGCGCTCCATAGCCTCCTCTCTGCTTTCAGCGTCAATACCTATTGAAATGATAAAATCATTTTGTTTGGTTAAGTGCTTAAACGCTTCTTGATTTAAGTGTTTTGGATAGCATTTAACTATAACTGCCCAAACACTATTTTTTGTATTTACATCGGGAATGTAAGTACTTTTGTTTATATACATAGTTTTTACCTTTTTTGTTGTTTGTTTAATGTCAATTTACAACATTTTTCCTCATAAATTAATTACCACCATGAGGTTATGGGGGGTGGTAACTATAAAATTAAAATTTATAATTTTTTAAATGTATAAATTTAAAAAAAGAGTTTATTACAAACCTAAGAATTTCCCTTTTAGTCCACCGAATTTTAATTCAAGATTTGTTACAAACCTTAAACTCGTTAAGCAAGAAGATTGCATTTATTATTTGTGGTTTGAGTATTTGCGCAGGAGTAGCAAATATTTTGCTGCTTGCAAGAATGGGGGAAAAGGGATGGAGGAATTGTATGCAGATTTTGGTGATGTGTTTAAAGATACTTTTGATGAGTGGTTTAGCGCTGAGGTTAGCGGTGTGGTGCGTGGAGAGTACTTATTTGCATACCCACACGTAACAGCACTTAGAGAAATTACTAGTGATAAACAATTTGGGGTGGTTGATTTAAAAAAGTATTTTGTTTTTGTTATTGATAAGTTTGCGGATAAGAAAAAGACTTTAAAGATGCTCAAAGATATTTGGAAAAGTAAGGTGACTACTAATAAGGTTGGGTTTAAACGTGCTCGTTATATTCCAAGATCAAATACACATAATATCAACTCTTTAAAAGAGTATTTAAAAATTTATGATGCTAAGCTGTTAGGGTTGAAGCATTGGGAGTGTGTGGCTACAGCTAGAGGACTTGATTTTGATAAGGTAAAAAAACACGAGCGGGAGTATTTTAATATTGTTGCTAGCAAAGCATTAAAAAAAGCAAAAAAGTTAATTGCGTTAACAGAGCAGGGGCAGTTTATTTAATTCCTACCAAAATCTCCAGCATTCTTGGGGTGATTTGCATAAATAATTTAAAAGAAAGAGGTAACACCATGCGTGCAAGTGAATTTATAATTAACTTAGAAGAATACGAGAATAACTTACTAGCTAAAGCTTTTATAAAAAGTTTAAAGACTAATGTGGAGAATAGTAAGAAACGGTTGAATACTGAGAAAGAGAGACAGAGGAGACAACGTGAAATTGAACGACAAAGGAGGATATCGAAAAATGTTTAAACCCTTAAGAAATCAGAATGGTAGGTTGTTAGGATTGGTCAGAGATCATGATGGAAGGACGGAGTTACGTGATGCTGGGGGTAGGTTGTTAGGTTACTACTATCAAAAACAAAATCAGACCCGTGATAAGAATGGTCGGTTAGTTGGTTTTGGAAATTTACTTACTAAACTTTTAGATGATTGTAGGTTTTGATTCAAAAGATGCAGTTTTCGCATTCCATATTACTCTTTTCTTAGGTGCTTCAGTGGTCGTGACAGGCATAGTTCAAATACTTTTTGGGTAATACTCTACTGATAAAGAACTAAACTTAATTAATTCAGTTAAATATAACGGGGGAGTGGGACGGATAAGCATCGCTCCATCCGCCCCAATGTCAGCCTAAAAAACTACAGCCAGCCTAACTTTTTTTGCCTTTTCCTGCCTTTACCTGCCTAATTGAGATTTTTATATGAGCCTAAAGTATTAAAACTATCCATGCCTAACTTATAAAATTCATGTACCAAATAATTACAAACCGCCTGCTGTGACCTAGCAGGCTGGATGTAGTTAAACCAACCACTTTCCTTAACATCATAAACCCAAGTCCTATTTAATTTATTCGCAAATTCTTGTTTGCTAACTAGTCTTGGTGCATTAGCTACAAAGTGGAAATGGTAGTTAGTATTACTCTTACCCGTATGCAAAAAACACATCCGCTCCACCCTCAAATTCTTGCGGTGACTAGCATTACCAAAATAATGCCTATCCATCCTATTCCAAAAATAAGCCAAAACCTGCTGCGCCTGTATTTCGTTGGGTATACGTTTAAAATTTAAACAACCAAAAACATCCCAATGCGTAGTTCTAAGCCAACTCACCATCTCCTGCTTCATATTCATACCTTTGTTCCTCTACTTGTTTTGATTCTATTTATGAGTGGGGCTGGGGGTGTGAAATATTTTTTGGGTATATTTGTGGGGGTGTTTTGTGTGTTGACTGGGGGTTGGCTACAAAATATAGTGAAGTTATAGTTAGTTTAACCTAGTAATGTAAAACTAATAGCAATTCACATTCCTATTACCCTTACACCACTAGTAATAATTAACTCAACTTTTGAGGGTTTTAACTATGGACGGGCAGATATTGTATTTAATAATTGGTGTTATTGTTGGGGCGGTGGCTATTTACTTTTTGGTTAAAAAAAGCGGAGGCACTGCAGACAACACTATTCTAAGCTCCCAGCTAGCAGATTTGTTGGTACGTTTTTCTAAAGTTGAAGAAGCCACTAAAAATATTTCAAGTACACAGGTGTCAATTGATAACACCTTTAAAAGCTTTGAAGGGATGTTGAATGATAGACAGGAGCGTGGTGCTTTTTCTGAAATGGAGTTAGAGAAGTTATTAAAAGATCGTCTGCCATCACAGTATTTAAAATTTCAGCACACTTTAAGTAATAATAAGAGGGTAGATTGTTTAATTGATTTAGGCGAAGATTCACAAAAAATTGGTATCGATTCCAAGTTCGTATTAGATAATTTTAAGAATTTGCGTGCTGCAAAAAGTGATGATGAGGTAAAAAGATATAAAAAGTTATTTGAGGATGATGTTTTAAATAACATTAAGAAAATTTCAAACGACTACATTATTAGTGGCGAAACGACTCCGCATGCCATTATGTTTATTAGGTCAGAAGCAGTTTACCGAGAAATTAGTGAGGGGAATTTAGTTGCTAAAGGTTTAGAGAGGAATGTTTTAATAGTATCTCCTAGTCTACTTTGGGGACTATTAAATACTTTGCGTATGTTTTTAAAAGACTCAGAGATGAGTAAAAAAGCGCAAGTGGTTATTAAGGAAATTGGAGTAATTGGTAAAGATATAAGCCGTTTAGTAGAGCGTGTTGCAGATGTTGAGAATAGATTTAATCAAGTGTCAGAGCAGTTTAGAGGAATTAAAGTTTCAGCAGATAAAATTCAAAGCAGAGCTGAAAAGATTCAAGAGTTAGAATCGAAAGATGAGATTACTAAATGAACTACGTATTTTATGATTTTGAAACATCGGGCAGATCCAGTTCTTGGGATCAGATCATTGAAGTAGGTGCTGTTTTAGTAAATGATGATTTTAAAGTTTTAGCAGATCCACTTAATATTCGCTGTTCATTAAAGCCAGGTCTTGTTCCAGAACCTTATGCATTAATTGTAAATAATACGACACCACAAATTCTAAGAAAAACAAATTTATCACATTATGGGATGCTATCACAAATGGTTGAGCAATTTAATAAATGGTCACCTGCAGTATTTGTTGGATATAATTCCATTTCGTTTGATGAAGAGTTTCTTCGTAAAAGTTTATTTAAAACTTTGAACGAACCTTATCTAACTCAGTATTCTGGAAATAAACGTGGAGATATTTTAGGTTTAATTAGAACCGCGCATTTATATTATCCAGATTGTATAAAAACTCCAATGAGCGACAAAGGTAATGCTGTATTTAAATTAGCTGAGCTTACGGAGATGAATGGAATTAAACATGATAACGCACACAGTGCCTTATCAGATGTGATGGCAACAATTGGTATTGCACAAATTATAAAAGATAAAGCTCCATCTGTTTGGAAGGCAAGTTTAATGACAACATCAAAAACTGAAGTGAATGCTATTGTTGAGAAAGAGAAAATATTTTGTGTGAATGAATATTTCTACGGCAAGGCTCGTCCCTTTGCTGTCACCTTCGTTTGTTTCCATCCAAAATATAACTGGCCGCAATGTTTTGATTTAAAAATTGATCCAAGCACTTATTTAAAAATGCCTTATGCGCAGCTGAAAGATGAATTAAAAAAGAGTCCTAAAGTTATTCGTAGCATTAAGAATAACAAACATCCTGTAATTATGAGTCCAAATTATGCAATAAACTTTGAAGGATATAAGCAATTAGGCGCTTCTAAATTATTAGAGCGAGCAAATATGATTCAATCTAATAAAGAATTTAAAGATAAAGTTGCTAAAATTTTAAGCGAAGAAGCTGATGATAAAGAAGCTTTAGATTCACAAGTTGGTGTTATGGCGGAGGAATCTATTTATGCTGGAGGATTTGCAAAACCAGAAGATCAAAAAATGATGGTGGATTTTCATAAATCTGATTGGAAAGGTAAAATTGGATTGAGTGAAAAGTTTAAAGATGAGAGATTTTCTTATTTTGCAAAACGGTTAATTTATGAGGAAAATCCTGAGGTTTTAGGAAAAGATGAGTATAAAAAAATACACAGAGCTATTGCAGGACAAATTCTTTCAACCAATGACGAGAAGTGGAACACAGTTCCTAAGGCTTTCAAAGATATTGATGATTTGAGAGTTAAATATGATGAGCTTAAGGATGAAAAAACTTTAGGTATGCTTAATGATTTAAGTGAATATATTGAGGAAATTCAAACAAAATATGAGAGTGCTTAGTTGACAATTTATCAACGATTACTATTCTTAATTTATAACAACCTTTAGAGATTCTATGACAACAATTAAAACAACAGATGAAAATTTTGACCAAGTCGTTTTAAAAAGCGAGAAACCTTTTGTTCAACGTTTTACAGCAGAATGGTGTGGTCCCTGCAAGATGATTGCTCCTTTACTTGAAGAGTTATCAGATGAGTTGAAAGATAAAGTTTTATTTGGGAGTCATAACATTGATGATGAACCAAACACTCCAACAAAATTTGGAGTACGCGGTATACCGACTATGTTGTTGTTTAAAGGTGGCAAGGTAGTCGACACTAAGGTTGGTGCATCTTCTAAACAGCAAATCAAAGATTGGATTTTATCTAAGATCTAATTAAGATTTAAAACTTCACCCATTAAGTACAGTGATCCTGTAATGATGATGATTGCATTAGGATCTTCATTTGCAATTTCATGAAGAGCTTCTGTTATTCCTTTTGCAGTATTTGCTTTAATACCAAATTCATTTGCAACTTTAGCTAAAACTTTTGGATCTTGAGAATTGTCCTGATTTGGAATTGAGATTGTTTTAAGTGCAGTGATTGTGGATGAGAAATGTTTTAAAAAAACTTTTGGATCTTTTGTATTTAACATTCCAAGGATCATATAAATCTTTTTTCCTTTTAAAGTTTCAAGAAATTTATGCACCGCATCTGCTGCAGCTTCATTGTGAGCACCATCAAGGTAAAGTTGATTGTTTGGATTAATGTATTCTAGTAGTTTTCCCTTTGTGATCTTTTCTAATCTTGCTCGGTGTTTTGTATTCTTTAAGGCTTGATTTAATTTGTTTGTGTCTAGTTTTTTTAAAATCTTTTGTGCCGCTGCAATTGCAGTTCCAGCATTAATAAGTTGATGATCGCCTTGTAAACTTGGTAAATCTAAATCAAATAGAGATTGATCGTCTTGATAAATAAATCTTCCATTTTCCTTACTGACTTGAAAATCTTCACCAAAAATAAATCTTGGCGAACTATTCTTTTCTGTTTCTTTATCAATTTGCTTTAAAACAGGTGATGATTGTTTTGCAATTATTATCTGCGTGTCTTGTTTTAATATTCCACATTTTTCTGCTGTAATTTTCTCTAATGTATCTCCTAAAAATTCCATGTGATCATAACTGATTGGAGTTATGATTTGTGCAATTGGGTTATTAATAACTGCAGTAGTATCTAATCGTCCACCAAGTCCGCACTCTAATATTGTGTAATCTGCAGGCTGTTTTTGAAATGCTAGATAAGTTGCTGAGGTTGTCGCCTCAAAAAAGGTTAAGCTAATATTGTTTTTTTGAATGGTATCCATAGTTTGTTTTAAGACTTCATTGAGCAATTCATCGCTAATTTCTTTATCTTTTAAGATGATCCGTTCGTTAAATCTTTGCAGATGTGGAGAGACATACATGTTCACGGTTTTACCGTGATGTTCCAGTATGGATTTTAAAAATGCACAAGTTGAGCCTTTGCCTTTGGTACCAACGCAATTGATAACGTTTTTTAATTTATCTTGTGGGTTGTTAAGTTTTTGAAGAAGAATTTTTATTCTATCTAAAGATAGATCTATTTTTTTAGGATGTAGGCTGAGTAATTGATCCAAGAGGACTTTGTTGTTGATCACTGATGGCATTTATTTCACTGTTGAAGTACTTATTTTTATTAGTAAGTTGCGATATTAAAGTACTTATTACTTTTGGTAAATCTTTTCTTTGTATGACTAAATCAATTTGACCTTTCTCTTGTAAATATTCTGCGGTTTGAAATTCTGGGGGAAGTTCTTCTCTAACTGTTTCTTTAATAACTCTAGCACCTGCAAATGCAATCAGTGCTTTTGGTTCTGCAATATTAATGTCGCCAAGGAGTGCAATGGATGCTGTAGTTCCACCAGTTGTTGGATCAAGACAAACTGAAATGAATGGAAGTTTTTCTTGTTTTAAAGAATTGATGGCTGCAATCATTCTTGGCATTTGCATTAATGAAAAATTAGACTCTTGCATACGCATACCGCCACTTGTTGAAAAGAAAACGTAAGCAAGTTTATTAGCATAAGCAAATTCAGCACCTGCAACAAAAGCTTCACCTGCAGCACGCCCTACAGATCCACCCATAAAATTAAAATTCATTGCACCCGCTACAAGATAAACATTATTTACTTTGCCCGTCGCAAGCACCACCGAGTCATGTTGACCCGTGTCTTCTCGAGCTTGTTTTAATCTCATTCCATAACTTTTTGAATCTGTAAAAAGAAGTGGATCATCGATTGCTGGAAGCATCGGAGATATTTCTTGATACTGTCCCTCATCAAATAAAATTTGAAATCGCTCTTTAGGTTCGATGCGATGATGTTTGTTACATTTATTACAAACAAATAAATTTTCTTTTAAATCTTGTTTATAAAGAACGGCACCACAAGAACAATTTTCCCACAATTTTCCTTCAGGGCCAATTTTTACACGGAATAGATTTTTAATTTTTGGTTTAATCCGTTTAAATTTATCTGTAATCCAGTTCATTGTATTTTAGATCTTAATGATTTTACTATTTTGTTGAGTGTTTTTACAGGGCTCTTCTTAGCCTTTAATGAGTCTGTAATTCCTTTACATAATTGACTGCCAACAACCAAACCATCGGCCGCTCTTAAAGATTTGATAGTTTTCTCAGTTATACCAAAGCCAATAACGATGTTCTTATTTTTGTTAATTCTTTTTATTTTAAAGTAATTTTTTAATATTTTTTTTGAGCTTACTTTTAATTTTCCGCCTGTGGTTGATAACATGGAGATGTAATAGATCATATCGTGCGAGTGTTTTACGATTTGCTTCATACGCTCATCTGACGTTGTTGGAGCTAAAAGTTGGACAAAATTGATGTGATGTTTTTTACATTTATCTGCAAATTCTTTATTTTCCGGAAAGGGTAGATCCACCACAATAATCCCATCTACACCAATATTTTTACACTTATTTAAGAATTTATTTTCACCATATTGGATGATCTGATTATAATAACCCATCAGAATAGTCGGCTTTGCAGTGATAGTTTTTTTAAAATTTTTAACGATTTCAAATACATCATTTAATTTTATTCCATTTTTTAAAGCACGGTATGAACTGTTTTGAATTTGTTTACCATCTGCAACAGATGTGTTGTGTGGCATTCCAATTTCACAAATATCAACATATGGAGAAATTGATTTTAGAATATCTAAACTCATCTTCTTATTGCTATCACCTGCAACAATATAAGTAAGTAGAGCTGGTCTTTTTTCTAATTTACAATTTTCAAATGCGAGTGTGATGTTTTCGTTAATCATGATTTTTACCAAGTCGCTTTAATAAAATTGATTCATCTTTTTTTGCATCACCGCAGGAATTTACAACGATGATTGTGTCTTTACTTAATTTTGGTGCAAGTTTTATAGCTGTTGCAAATGCATGCGATGGCTCAAGCGATGGTCTAATTTTTTCCATACTTGCAACTAATTTATAAGCAGCCAATGCTTCTTCATCTGAGGCAGAAGTGTATCTTGCTCTTTTTGCATCTTTTAAAAAGCAATGAAGAGGGGACACGCCTGGATAATCTAAGCCTGCGCTTATGGATTGCGTTTTACTAATTTGTCCTTCTTTATCTTGCACTACATATTGTGCAGCTCCATGCAATATTCCAATTTTAGATTTATTGGTAAGAGGTGCCGCATGCAGTCTGCTATTATTAGGACCACCTGCTTCAACACCAATAAACTCAACTTGAGATTTATTGTAATCCATAAATGAATTCCAAAAACCAATTGCAGAAGATCCACCGCCTACACAATTAATTAATTTTAATTTCTTTGGAACTTTTCCAAATTCTTTTTTTATTTGAACAATAAGTTCCCTTGAAATTTGTGCAGTACTCCACGCGCAAATTTTAACGAATATATTAGGACCTACCGTTGAGCCAACACACATATGTGTCGTGTCACAATTTGAAACCCAGTAACGCATACATTCTGAAACAGCATCTACTAATGTTTTACTGCCAGAATCTACTGGTATAATTTCTGCACCATTTGCACGAATGGCATCACAATTTGGTTTTTGCCTTGCCATATCTTTGGTGCCCATAAATATTTTACATTTAAGCCCAAATTTTTTAGCGGCCATTGAAAGCATTTTTCCAGCGTAACCTGCGCCCGTATCCCCAATGATGTATTTTTTACCTGCATGTTTACAAATAAGGGCATGAACGATTGCATTGTAAATCTTATGCGCTCCACCTCTTGCTTCACTTACAACTTTTGCGTAAATCTGCGCACCACCTAATTGATGGGATAAATTATAAAGTTTTATGAATGAAGTGGGAGTGCCTACGTAATGTTTAAAATAATAATCTCGTTCTTTGATAAATTTTTTATCTTTTCTTAGTTTGTTAAACAGTTTTGTAAGATCATCGATGGGTTTCTTAAGTGTTTCTGGAACAAAGTTACCGCCAAATTTACCAGCATACATATAGTTTTTATCATGCTGATCGATGACGGGTTTTCCTTTTTGTATTCTAATCATGATTTAACTTTGTCTAAAAATTCTATAATTTTTTCATTACTTTTAACGCCAACGCTACTTTCTACTCCTGCCGATACATCAATACCATATGGATTGTACTTTAAAATCTCATCCACATTATTAATATTTAATGAGCCTGCAACTAAATAAGGTTTTGTTATTTTAAGTTTAGTTAGAATTTCCCAATCAAACTTTGCAGTTTTTTCCATCGCCGGACTATCAAAGACTAGCATGTCGACTTCATCTTCAAACTGAGAAAATGTTCTAGCACTTGCTTCATCGGTTACTCTAATTGCTTTAATAATTCCTTTGTTAAATTTTTGTTTTAATTCTTTAATTCTTTTTACATCTTCATGACCGTGTAATTGAAAGCAATCAAAGTAATCTTTAATTTGTTCTATAAATTCATCCTTTGCATTTACTAGTACCGCAATTCTTTTTACATTTTGCGGAATATTTTTAGTCAATTCTTTTGCTTGATCCGGTGTTAAGTTTCTTGGTGATTTTGGATAAAATACAAAACCTAAATAATCGACTTTATGTTTGATTGCAGTTTGAATGGTTTCAGCATTGGTCATGCCGCAAATCTTAATTTTTGGGTGCATTTAAATTAAAGCGTTTAAAACTTTTTTAATATTAGTTTTAGGATTTCCTTTAGTGATGTCTCTACCAATGACTAAATGTGTTGCGCCAAGTTTTAATGCTTGTTTTGGAGACATTACTCTTTTTTGATCCTGCACTTTGTTTGTTAGTCTTATTCCAGGCACAACAATTTCAAAATCCTTTGAAACTTTTCTAACTTTTTTTATTTCATGAGCTGAACAAACGATTCCATGAATTTTTGCAAGTTTTGCAGTTTGTGCAAGTTTTTGTACTTGAGATTCTACATTTGAGTTTGATCCCATTTGTTTTAAATCTTTATTTGTAAGTGACGTTAAAATTGTAACTGCTAATATTTTTAATTTTTTATTTGTCTCGCTTTGCGCTTTTTTTGCAGCTTTCATCATCTCTAATCCACCACTTGCATGAATAGTTAGATAATCAGGACTAACGTCTTTTAAACTTTTAATTGCTTTATAAACTGTATTTGGAATGTCTTTTAATTTTAAATCTAGAAATATTTTAATATTTTTGTTTTTAAATTTTTTAACAGCTTCACGTCCGCCTTTTGAACAGAAGAACTCAAGTCCAAATTTAACCCCATAAATATATTTATTCGTTGCATTTACAATTTGCGTTGCACGCTTGATGTTGTTGGTATCAACCGCAACAAAGATAGGTTGTTTCTTCATTTTTTTTTATTGTCGTACATCATCTCAATTTTTTTATCTATTTCTGCTGGAGATGTATTTGAGTTAATTCTAAATTTTAAATCTTTTGCCATTCTAAATGCGATATTCTTCTTTATGCCCACCTGAACCTTTTCACCTGTTCGTGGATTTCTAGCCAGTCTTGGTTTTCTAGTTTTAACATGCCAAGTTCCAATACCTCTGATCTCAATTCTTTGATCTTGCGAGAGTGCGTTTGCTAAATGTTTAAATACCAGCTCCACCATTTTTTCTACCTGCGGATGGTTTAAATATTTATAGCGGATGGCTAAATCACTTATTAAAGTGGAACGCTTCATTGACCCTATTTTTATGGGTAAGTGATTGAACTTACAATCTTTTTATAGTTGTAGGGGATTACTCTTCTTTTTTATCTTTTTTAGACTTTTTAGGTTTTTTCTCAGATAGCATAGCAGGGCCTAAGATATCTGCCAAACTTGCTCCGCTGTCGACGTTTTTATATTTCTTAATCGTTTCTTTAGTTTGTTTCTCTTCTAATTTTTTAACTGACAATTCCACTTTTCTTTCTTTCTCATCTAAAAGAACAATCATCGCATCCAATGCATCGCCCACCGCAAATCTATTTGTTCTTTGATCTGCTTTTTCAACTGCAATTTCTGCTTTTCTTATAATAACTGGGAAACGTTTCTCACCCACATTTACTCTAATATAATTGTCTAAAATCTCAGCAACTTTTGCAGTTACAATATCTCCTTTTTTCTTACCTTTGAATACATCAAATGGATCATCCAATAGAGCTCTAACTGAACCGTTAACTTTATCATCTTTAATGTCGATGATCTTAAATTTAACAGTGTCACCTTTTTTATAAGAATTTAAAGCATCTGAACTTTCAGAATAATCTAATTGTTTGTAGTGAATGAAAATATCGATTTCAGAATCTCCAGTATTTAAGAATAATCCGAATTCTTTTTTATTTACAATTTTAGCTTCTAATACAGTGTTAATTGGATAACGTTTTTTGAAATCTTCAATTGGATTTTCTTGTGTATCTTTATAAGAAAGAACAAGTTTCTTTTTCTCTAAATCTAATTCTTTTAATTTAACTTTAACAACATCTCCTACTTTAAATACTGTTCTAGGATTTACGTTTTTGTTTAAGTGTTTAATTTCAGATGTATGAATTAATCCTGCAATGCCAGCATCAAGTTCTGCAAATGCACCAAAGTCAGTTAATTTAGAAATTTTAACTTCATAAACTTCACCCACTTTATATTTATTCTCAACACCAATGTATGGATCTGGAGTCATTGCTTTAATAGAAAGCGACATTCTTTTTTGTGTATTATCAATTTCAATAATCTGCGCTGTTACTTCTTCACCGATTGTGAAAATTTCTTCAGGCGCCGAAACTCTTAGGTGAGAGATTTCAGATGTATGTAGTAGACAGTCCAAAGACTCAACGGATACGAAAGCACCATAAGATTGGATCGCTTTAATTTTTCCTTTAACGATATCGCCCACTTTAAATTTCGCAAGAACTTCATCTTTGCTAACGTTTTTAGTTTCTTCTAATAGAACTCTTCGTGATGCAATCACGTTCATTCTAATGTTATCAATTTTGATAATTAAAAATTCTAATGGTTTATTAATAAAGTCGTTTGGATTTCTAATTGGCGCGTCCGCAAGTTGTGATGATGGAACGAATGCTTGAATTCCAAATATCTCGCAAGCAAATCCACCTTTAACGCTGCTCTTAATTGTTCCTGTCACTTTGGTCTGATCATCAAACGCTTTTTGAATTCTGTTCCAAGATTTAACTCGTTTTGCTTTTTCACGAGATAAAATAACTTCACCGTGTTTAGATTCTAATCTTTCAATAAACACTTCAAGCTCTTGTCCAACTTTTAAAGTCTCAAGTTCTTCACTTGTAAGCTCACTCTTATTAATTACGCCTTCAGATTTTAGACCAACATCGATTAAAATAATTTTTTCTTCAATACGCGATACGATGCCGTTCACTAATGAACTTTCCGCTGTAACTCGTTTATCTAGATCTGTTTGAAGTAAAGCTGCGAATTCGTTGCTCGATGAGTCGTTGTTATAGGCTTTTATGTTTTGTCGCATTCAGTCGTTTAATTTCATTCCTTATCACTTCATCTATTTCGACGAAGGCGGCTTTTGTATTATAAAAAGAACTATCTAGCAATACAGCATCTTTTGCTGGTTTTAAGCTAGAAATCTTACGATGTGTGTCTTCGTAATCTCTCTTTTTTATATCACTTTTAACTCTGCTTAAGGTCGTCTTAATCCCCATTTTTTTATACTCTTTATATCTGCGTACCGCTCTGACATTTAAGCTCGCTGTTAGATAAACTTTCACATGAGCATCAGGCATAATCACTGTTCCTATATCTCGTCCATCTAGAATGGATCCTTTAAATTTTTTTGGTGGATTATAAGCAAGATCATGTTGAACCTTTTTTAACATTTGTCTTATTCTTTTTTTCTTTGAGATGATGGATGCAATTTTCGTAACAGGTTCTGTTGTAAGTTTTTTATCTTTTAGTTTTTTAAGGGTTAATTTTTTTAAAGCTTGATTTAGTTTTGTATAATTAACCTTTTGATCTTTGCTCTGATACACTTGTAAAGCAAAGTATCTGTAAAGTTTTCCAGAATCTAAATGAAGAAGTTTATATTTTTTTGCAATTTGCTTAGCTAAAGTATTTTTACCAGAGGCTGCTGGCCCATCGATTGCAACTCGTAATCTATTTACTTTTTTTTTCAATTTTTTTTAAGTGTGTTAATTGTTTTAGTAAAACTTGGAAAACTAGTTTTTACGTAATTAAAGTCTTTAATCTTGAATGATTTATTTAGAACTTGTGAAAGCACATAGAATGACATTGCAATTCTGTGATCTCCCTTAGCATCGATTTTAATTTTTTTATTTAATTTAAAATAATTTGTACCTGTAATTTTTACCGAACTTTTAGTTGAGCTAATTTTAACACCTAATGGTTTTAATCCATCTTCCATAGATTTAATCCGATCAGATTCTTTTACACGAAGCTCTTCTATTCCTTTAAAGTTAGAAGCTCCTTTTGCAAAACAAGCTGCAATAAAAAGGATAGGGTACTCATCAATTAAACGTGGTGCCATTTTTTCAGAAACTGTTGTTGCTTTTAAATTAGAACTTTTAGCCTCAATATCGCCAACGATTTCTCCGCAAACAGTTTTTTTATTTTTAATTTTAATCTTAGCTTTCATTTTTTTAAGAACATCTAAGATCCCAGTTCGTGTTGGATTTAATAAAACATTTTTAATCATCACTGTTGAATTTTTAGAAATAAGCGCAAGGATGATCATGAAGGCTGCAGATGAAATATCTCCTGGAACTGAAATATCTTTTGCATCAATTGGAGTTTTTCCAAAGATAGAGATGATCTTTTTATTCTTTGATTTTTTAACTTTAATATTAGCATTTAAATATTTAAGCATGATCTCAGTATGATCACGCGTTTCAAAACGCTCTTCTAATGTTGAAATTCCTTTTGTATTTAATGCAGCTAAACACCAAGCTGATTTTAATTGTGCACTTGGAACGTTTAATTTTTGATCATTTTGCAATCCAACATAAGAGCCTAGAAATTTAAATGGCATTGTATTTTTATTTTCTGGCAATGCATTTGCACCAAATTCTCTAAGTAAATTAATCACTCTAGCCATTGGACGTTTAGATAGAGACTTGTCTCCGATAAAATTTATTGTAATTGGATATGTCGAAAGCAGTCCCATCATTAATCTTGCTGTGGTTCCGCTATTTCCGCAATTGATCGTGCCGTTATATTCTCTAAGTCCGCCAACTACCAAACCATAAACGTAGTAATCTTTTCCTCGTTTAACAATATGAACGCCAAATTTTCTAAGCGCGTTCATTGTACTAAAAACATCTGCAGATTCTAAAAGATTTGAAACTTTTACAATTCCCGTTGCTTGTGATCCGATGATGAGTGCTCGGTGTGAAATAGATTTATCGCCTGGGATGTTGATAGTTCCTACAAATTTTGGCAATTTTTTATCCATTTTGCTGATTTTTTATTAAGTTGATAATTACATTAAACTTTATATACAAGCAAAAATTAATCGACAAATTTAACAATATTTAGAGGCTACATTGGATAAAAAAAACTGGGGTACCAAAAGACTTTGTGAGTGCGGTAAAAAATTTTACGATTTCAATAAAAATCCAATCGTTTGTCCTTGTGGAAAAACTCAAAATTACGAAGATAAATTTGCAAAACTTGCAGCAGTAAAACCAGTGAGTGCAAAAAAAGAGATTGATCCAGATGCAATAGCAGATGGAGAAGATTTTGTAGCTAAAGAGGATCAGGCTGAAGAAATGGTAATTTCTTTAGATGATCAAAAAGAAATCGAAGAAACTTTAGAAAAAGATCAAGATAACTAAAACTTAATTAAGTTTTTTTCTCTCACTTTCAGTTCTAAGCTGACCACAGGCGCCTAAAATATCTTGTCCTCTAGATCTTCTAATCGTTGAAACGTAGCCCGCATCTTGAATAATTTTAGAAAAACTTTCCATATCTTCTCTCTCCGTTGGCAAATAATTAACGCCAGGCCATGGATTAAATTCGATTAAATTAACTTTGCAAGGGAACTGCGCCATTATTTTTGTAAGTTGATTTGCACATTCTTTACTATCGTTAATTCCTCTTAACATCACATACTCCAAAGTAATCTTTTCATTAACGGTTTCCGCATAGTATTTGCACTGCTCAATTAAATCTTTGATTTTAAATTTTTTATTAATAGGCATTATTAATTCTCTAATTTCATCTGTTGGGGCATGTAATGATAAGGCCAAATAAGTTCCAATTTCTTTTGCAGCTAGTGGAATTTTATCTGCAATACCAGCCGTTGAGACTGTTATTTTCTTTGGTCCATAATTTAGACCGTCTTTATCTTTTAAGATTTCAACTGCAGTTTTAACATTGTCATAATTATAAAAAGGCTCACCCATTCCCATAAGTACAATGTTGGTAATTATTTTTTGCTCTTTCCAATCATCTAATTGTTCTTTTGCAATCATGACTTGGTTAACAATTTCAGAAAAATCTAAATTTTTTACAAGTCTTTGGGTTCCGGTATGACAAAATCTACAGTTTAATGTGCAGCCAACTTGTGATGAAATACAAAGAGTGCCTCGAGTTTTCTCTGGAATGAAAACACACTCAACTTTATTCCCATCTAATAACTCAATTAACCACTTTATAGTTCCATCTTCAGATGTTTGCGTATCTGCAATTTTAGGTTTTTCTAATGTTATTTTTGAAATTAATTCATCCCTAAGTTCCACAGGTAAAGTTGTTAAGTGATTTAACTCTTCTAATCCTTTTTTATAAACAGCCTGCCAAAGCTGTTTTGCACGCATGGAGGTTTTCTTCTCTTCAATTCTTAGGTCCGTTAATAAAAATTGTTTTAAAGTTTGAAAGTTAAAATCGAAGAAGTTTTTTAAACTCATGAACAATACTTTTACTTGAAATTTATTAAATTACTTTGAAATTTTAGCTTAAAATTTGATTAATTGTTTTAGTTTCACCAATTTTAAAAAGTACAGCGTCTTTTTCTTCATAACCAAAATTTTTAGCATTAGCTAAGAATTTTGCAGGTGGTTCGAATGGATCCTCTAAAGACATTAAGATAGTACCCCAATGTGTGCCTACTATTTTTTTAGCTCTTAAATTTCTGCCAATCTCTAAGGCTTCAGCAGGATTTGCGTGGGAGTATTTCATAATTTCCACAGGCTCATAGGCGCCAATATTTATAAAGGCAATATCAATTGGACCGTACTCTTTTCCTAATTTTTTATAAACTTCACCCGTTGCAGTATCGCAGCAGAATAAAATTTTCTTTCTTTGATATTCAATTAAATAACTTCCCCATAAAGTTCTGTTACGGTCAAATAATTCTCTTTTTGACCAGTGGACTGCTGGAAGAAAAGTTATTTTTAAATCATCTACTTGTTTTTCTTGGTACCAATCCATCTCGCTAACATCTCTAAATCTATGATCTTTATAAAATTTCGAAAGTTTTAAAGGACATAATACTTTCGCTTTTTTATGTGGAAAGTTTTTAGTCGCCTCCTCATCTAAGTGATCGTAGTGATTGTGAGTGAGTAACAATAAATCTGTCTTTGGAAGTTCAGACAATTTAATTGCAGGATTAATATATCGTCTTGGACCTAATGCTAATGGACCTGCATTGGGCGAGAAGAAAGGATCTGTAATTATAGTTTTACCCCCTAATCGAATTAGAAAAGTCACATGACCAATCCAAGTGATAGTATCTTCATTTTCTAAAGCTGCCAAATCTGGAAGAACTTTATCTTTTGGAATAACATGATCTTCAGGAACTTTAACTTTGATTGACATTCTTTCTTTAGTGAATTTAAACCAAGGAAATTCATAATCTTCTCTTTCAATACTTCCTTCAGGATTTCTAAAAGTTCCATCAGGTAAATGGTGGTAGGGTCTGATGTAAGATTCTTCTGTTTTGAAGACTGTTTCCGGATCTTGTTTACCACTTCTATTAGTGACAGGAACTGAAGTGCAACTTGCAAGTAATAATAATAAAAATGATAAAGATTTGTCTTTTGCTACTCTAAAGAAATTTCGTTTGTTATTAAAAGCATTCATGAATTTAGTTGATAAACTAATTTTATGTTATTTTGTTGTCAATTATATTAAATAAATATTACCAATGAAATCAATTGTTCCATTCATATCCATGCTTCCAAAAGCTGATATCGATCAGTGGTTAAAAATTTTAAAGAAAAAGCTTCCAAAGGAAAGAATTGTTAAATTCTCAAATTTAAAAAAATCAGATTACAAAAAAATAGATGTAGCTATTGTTGCAAATCCAAATCCAACTGAAGTTAAAAAATTATTAAATTTAAAGTGGATCCAAAGCGTTTGGGTGGGTGTAGAAAAATTAGTTGAAATCTTTAAGGGTGAGAGAGTTAAAATTGTTCGTCTTGTTGATCCTGAGATGAACAGAACTATGTCGGAGGCTGTATTATCTTGGGTTTTATATCTTCATCGCGATATGCATTTTTATAGACTTCAGCAGAATAAAAGATTGTGGAAAGAGAGCGATTATATAAAACCGTCAAAAAAAGTTGTCAGCTTTATAGGCTTAGGTGAACTTGGCTCGACATCTGCTGCAAAATTAATAGAGAATGGTTTTAATGTTTGTGGCTGGAGCAGGGGTAAGAAAAATATTAGAAAAGTTAAATCGTTTACAGGTGAATTAGGTTTAAAAAAAATGCTAAAAAAAACTGACATTTTAGTGTGCCTAATACCTTTGACTAGAAAGACTAAGTATTTACTAAATTCTAAAACACTTTCTTATTTAAAAAGAGGTGCGAGCATCATTAACTTTGCAAGAGGGGCAATTATTAACGAAAAAGACTTAGTAAAATATTTAAACTCTGGAAAAATTAAACATGCAGTACTTGATGTGTTTGAACAAGAACCTTTGCCTAAGAAAAGTATTTTATGGAAACATAAAAATGTAACAGTGCTTCCGCATATCTCAGCTCACACTGACATGGACACTGCATCTAATATAGTTTGTAAAAATATTAAATTTTACCGACTGACTAGTAAAATTCCAAAATCAGTAGATTTAAAAAGAGGATATTAAATGAGTGGTTGTGTATTATCCAAGCACTTTTCTTTTAAAATGCACGATACAAAATCAAAGGCCTGATCAACATAATCAGTGATTAAAAATAAATTAAGATCGTCTTTACCGATGACTTTTTTTTCAACTAAATAGTTAAAATTAAGAGTGGTATTCCAAAACTTTTTTCCTATTAATACGATGGGCAAGGGTTGTTGAGCTTTACCAGTTTGTTTTAAAGTTAAAATTTCTGTTAACTCATCCAGTGTTCCAAAGCCACCAGGAAACATAATCGTTGCTTTGGTAGGCTGGGTTAGAAAAAATTTTCTCATAAAAAAATAATAAAACTGCATGCTTAAACCTGGAGTTATGTAATTATTATTTTTTTGTTCTTCAGGAAGTCTAATTCCAAGTCCTATACTTTTTCCACCAGCTTCGAGCGCCCCTCTATTTGCAGCCTCCATAATTCCAGGCCCCCCTCCTGTAGCAACTACAAATCGATTACTTTGCTTTGAATATTCTTTTGCCCAAGTAGTAAATTTAAATGCGAGAGTGCGAGCTTGTTCATAGTATTCTGAATTTTCAGAATCTCTTTCTGAATTATTATTTTGATGTTCTTTTGATTTAAATCTAGCGCTACCAAAAAAAGTGATTGTATCGATGATTTTATGTATTTCAAATAAGGATTTTACTTTCTCATATTCAGATAAAATTCTAATAGATCTTCCTTCGGGACTTTCTAGAAATTGTTCATCTTTAAATGCTTCTTTTGGGTTATCCATTGATAATTAGATTTTTTTGATACTCTCTAGCTTTTAATACTTCCTTATTCCATTTGATCTCAACATCGTTCATATAGATAAGATCATCCTTATTTATATTCTTTTTAGCAACCGCACCACTTGAAAGACCCAAGGGTAGAAGGTTTTCTTTAATACTTCTTTCTGCAGTAAATAATCGACCCCGGGCAGCAAATCCGCCTTCACCATCTAATACTTCACCAATTTTAATGTCTTTTTTTGCAACGCAAACAACATCTGCATTGAAATAATTAGTTTGTCCTGTTGCACGCTTGTCTATTGCAATCACATACATAGATTGCGCAAGCTCAAGACCAATGTAATGATAAGGTCTCCAGATAGCAGAATAATTACCAGATTTATCTGTAATCATTCCATATTCTTTAAAACAATTTTTTGAATATTCATTTTGAGCCTTAATGACGATGTAAACACCCCATCTTAAATCATTTGGAATATTATTTTTATTTTCACCAATTGAAGAAATAACTTCAACCTGTCCTTCAAAATCTAAAACTCCATCAGCAGATTTTGGAATAAGCTTATTTGCAATATCATAAACGCCAACAGCCGGATAAGTTAAACCATTCTTTGGGCATTTAAGTCCCGATGCATTTGCAACAGCCGCCATTTCTATTGAAGATTTATCTCCTGTCGTAAAGGAATTAAACATTTTAGGATTCATTCCAGCTTTCTTTGCCTGCTCATCCGTCATCCCGTAATTTTTCCAAACAGTATCAGGTGTAGAGTATTCAAAACTTGGGTGATATTTTGTACCTTTTCCTGCACCAACAACTAAAAAACCATTAAGTTTTGCCCATTCAATTTGTTCCATAATGAGTGCTGGCTGATCACCATATGCCATGCTGTAAATTACATTATTTTTTTTAGCAAGATCTGATAAATATTTTCCGCAAAGAACGTCCGCTTCAACGTTCACCATAATAATATTTTTTTTATTATTTATAACTTTAACCGCGTGTTCAGTTCCAATAATAGGATCGCCTGTTGCTTCAATAAAAATATCTATATCTTTTTTTAATGCCTCATCTAAAGAATTAGTAAATTGAATTTGATCAATTGTTTTTTGACTAAGGCCACTATTTTTGCAATTAGATTTTGCTTTCTCAATATTAACATCAACAATTGCTGTAATTTTAATTTTTTGTAATTGATTGTATTGAGATAAGAACATGGAAATAAATTTTCCACATCCAATAAAACAAATAGAAATATCTTTATTTAGACTTTGAAGTTTAGAATATAAATACATTATAGTATTTATATTTGTTGCTTAGCCGCCTCTAAAAATTCAGACATTTTTTTTCTAATATCTGCATCTTGAATGTTACTTCCTTCTAAATCTTTTTTAATCTTTCTAAACACATCCTCATCACCCGCTTCTTGAAAATCGGCTTTTATGACTTCAACTATGTAATTTTTTTTTTTTTCTTCATCATATTTTAAAATATCAGCAACCCAACTTCCTAAAAGTTTATTTCTTTTTGCACTTATTTTAAATTCTGCCTCTTGGTCGTTAGCGAATTTTTTTTCAAATCCTTTTTCTCTATCTTTAAATGTATTCATATTAATTATTATAAACTTAAAAAAAGATTCAATAAAGTGGCTATTAATTTAGATAATTTATAAAAAATAAGCTATAATGAGTGGATGGCCATTATTATCATAGGATTACTTATTGTAATCATACTTTTATTAATTTTACTTTTTAGAAGGAAGTAATTTTAATTATTATTGATTTAAGAGCATTAAATAACTTATATTTCCTATAAAAATTATTTAACTAAAAAATAAATGACTACATCAAGCAAACATCCAGAGACCATAGGTTTACACGGCGGAGATTATAGAAGCGATCCAGCAACAACATCAGTTGCAGTACCGATTTATCAAACAACAAGTTATCAATTTAATAACACTGATCATGCGGCAAATTTATTTGCCTTAAAAGAATTTGGAAACATTTACACAAGGATTATGAATCCAACGGTAGATGTTCTTGAGAAAAGAGTAGCAGCTTTAGAGGGTGGAGTTGCAGCTCTAGCTGTAGGATCAGGGCAAGCAGCGTCTGCATTTTGTGTGCAAAATTTATGTAAAGCTGGAGACAATATTGTTGCATCCACTGATTTATATGGTGGAACAGTAAATTTATTTAAAAATACTTTAAAAGATCAAGGCATTGAAGTTCGTTTTGCAGATCCAATTGATCCTAAAAATTTTGAAAAATTAACAGATGATAAGACAAGAGGATATTATGGAGAGACATGTCCAAATCCTTATCTTAGAATTTTTCCAATTAAAGAAGTTGCAGAAATTGGTAAAAAATTTGGAATACCATTAATTATGGATAACACTGCTTCACCAATTATTTGCAAACCTCTAGAGCATGGTGCTGCAATCGTTATGCATTCTCTTACTAAATTTATTGGTGGGCATGGAAATTCTATTGGTGGTGTAATTATTGATGGTGGAAATTTTAATTGGACTGCAAATAAAAAAAGACAACCATTCTATAATGAGCCAGATCCTTCTTACGGTGGTGCTGTTTGGGGTGAAGTTGTTCCAAAATTAACAGGTGCTAACATTCCATTTATAATAAGAGCACGAGTTGTTTTGCTTAGAGATTTAGGAGCGCCATTATCACCATTTAATGCATGGCAAATAATTCAAGGATTAGAAACGTTAGCTTTACGAATGAAACAACATTGTTCTAATGCTGAAAAAGTTGTCTCATATTTGACTAAACACAGCAAAGTTCAAAAAGTTATTTATCCAAGTCTTTACGATGGTGAAGTTGGAAAGCGTGCTAAACAATATTTAAAAGGTGGCTTTGGAGCTTTGTGTGGTATCGAATTAAAAGGTGGCGTAGATGCCGGCAAGAAATTTATTAATGCTTTAAAACTTTTATATCACGTTGCAAATATTGGTGATGCAAGAAGTCTTGCAATCCATCCAGCTTCAACAACGCATTCTCAGCTTTCTCCTGAGGAACAATTAAAAGCAGGAGTTACACCAGGGTATGTAAGATTATCAATTGGAATTGAACATCCAGATGATATTTTAGCTGATATTGAACAGGCACTTGCAATTATTTAGATTAATTTAGAATTAATCTTTACAGAATTCGTCAGAGCTTTGTGAATAGGGCACTTATTTGAAATTTCAAATAATCGGTTTCTTTGTTCATCATTTAAATTACCAATAAGCTCAATCTTTCTATCAATATCCCCATTTTCATTTCTGTTTAGAGTAATAATAATTTTATCGAGAGGTAATTTTTTTAAACGAGCATACATTCTAAGAGTTATAGAAGTGCAAGAACCAAGTGAGGAAAGTAAAAAGTCATTTGGACTTAAGCCTTTATCTGTTCCTTCAGGAAAAGATAATGGTTCATCAGCAAAAAGCTTATGTCCTCTAACAGTTACGCTTTGTACAAAAGGGCCAGGGCCAACCTCAGAAACTGTAACGGTATTATCTTTATTAATTTCTGACATATAATTAATGAGTTGATTTCAAAGATTCATAAGCTGAATCTAAAAATCCTTTAAGACTTCTTAAAAACTCAGGCTCATTAAGAAGGAAAGAATCGTGACCATTATTAGTAATAATTTCAACAAAACTCACATCAGCGCCAATTGAATTGAGCGCAATAAGAATTTTTTTTGACTCACTTGTTGGGTAAAGCCAATCTGTTGAGAAAGAAATTAAACAATGTTTAATTTTTCCATCTTTAAATGCATTAGCAAGCACACCATTATTCTCACGATATAAATCAAAATAATCCATAGCGCGCGTTAAATACAAATAGCTATTCGCATCAAAGCGATCAACAAAAGCACTTCCTTGATACTTTAAATAACTTTCAACTTGAAAGTCCGCATCAAAAGTAAATTTAAAATCACCAGTCTGCTGAAGTTTTCTTCCAAATTTTTCCTGTAATCCTTTTTCAGATAAATAACTAATGTGACCTGCCATACGGGCAATGGATAATCCTTTTCTGGGATTTTTATTTAATTTTAAGTAATCACCATTACTCCACTCAGGATCAGCCATAATGGCCTGACGAGATAATTCATTAAATGCAATATTTTGTGCAGAGTGACTTGCTGTACACGCAATTGGAATCGCAGAATAAGTTCTATCAGGATAGGACGAACAAAACTGAAGAACTTGCATTCCACCCATTGAGCCACCTAATACACATAAAGTTTTTTCAATTTGAAAATGATCAAGCAATAAAACCTGCGCATTAACCATATCTTTTATAGTAACTAATGGAAAAGAGTTGCAATAAAATTCTTTAGTTTTAGGATTAACAGATGTTGGACCCGTTGTTCCCATGCAACCACCTAAAACATTTGCGCAAATTATAAAATATTTATTCGTATCGACCGCCTTGTTAGGTCCAATTGCTGTCACCCACCAGCCATCTTTTCCTGTAATAGGATTAGTTCCTGTTGCAAATTGATCGCCACTTAAAGCATGAAATACTAAAATAGCATTATCCTTATTTTGGTTTAACGTTCCAAAAGTTTCATAGGCAATTGTAAAGCTATCTAGAACCTGACCTGACTCTAATTGTAGAGGTTTTTTTATATCTATGGTTTTAATTTTACTTTTATCAATAATCATTTAATCCAATCTGGACACGGTAGTCCTTTTGATTTTAAAAATTCACGATTAAACAGTCGGCTTGCATATCTAGTTCCAACATCACATAAAATTGTAACTATAATTTTGTTTGGTCCCATTTTCTTTCCAAGTTCAGTTGCTCCTGCAACATTTATTCCAGACGAACTGCCAAGACACAATCCATCATCACGTAGCAAATCAAACACAATATTTAAAGCATCAGTATCATTAATTTGAAAAGCATCATCAAGCAAAGCACCCTCATAATTCTTAGTTATTCTTGATGTTCCAATGCCTTCAGTGATGGAACTGCCATTCATTACTAATTTTCCAGTTTTAAAATGGCTATAAAGAGCAGAACCATGCGGATCACTTACTGCAATTTTAATATTTTTATTATGCTTCTTTAGACCAATCGAAACACCAGAAATTGTTCCACCTGTTCCTGAGGCACATATAAAACCATCTATTTCACCATTGGTTTGAGTCCAAATTTCTTCAGCAGTTGTTTCAATATGAGCTTGTTGATTGATTGTATTGTCAAATTGATTACCCCAATAACCGCCAATGTCATCAGCAACTTTTTTTGCATGTTTTACATAATTGTTTGGATTATCATAAGGTACAGCTGGAACTTCAATTAGTTCAGCACCTAACTGTCTTAGAGTGTCTTTTTTTTCTTTTGATTGTGTATCTGGAATAACAATAACTGTTTTAATACCAAGTTCTTTTGCAATTAATGCAATTCCAATTCCAGTATTACCAGCGGTCCCCTCAACAATAGTTCCACCTTTTTTTAATTTACCATTTTTAATGGCATCATTTAAAATATAAAGCGCAGCTCTATCCTTTACAGATTCTCCAGGGTTCAAAAATTCTGCTTTACCATAAATTTTACAGCCAGAAATCTCTGATGCCTTCTTTAAATAAATTAAAGGAGTATTTCCAATTTTGCTTATTAAACTTGTTGTAGTCATTTAAGTTTTTTTAATTAAGTTTATATTTTTTTCTAAGAAACCAGCCTAAATATAACCCAGCTCCACAAAATATTAAAAATATCCAACCAGATAATGATGCTGCCATAATACCTGATAATAAAGTTCCAACTGTACAACCAAGTGCAATCATAGAACCAAACCCCATTAATATTCCACCTACAAATGATTGTACACTTTCTTTAATTTTAGGAATTTGAATTTTAAAATCACCAGAGAAGATTGCAAGAGCAAAAGATCCAAGCACTAAACCAAAAATAAATAAGCCGTTATTAGACCAGAATGTCTCTTTAACAATCGTTAAACATCCTCTTAAAACATCTAGGCCCTCAAGACGTGCTGGTAAAATATTAAAATAACTAGCGCTTGTTCTTGCTATACTTCCAATCTCAGCTGTAACGCCTAAAGGTGATACTCTTAAGAATGCAACAGTTGCAATTAGGGCAACTAAAATTCCACCAACATAAGTTGGCCATTTTATTTGCCACCATTTTTGAATTTTATTTATTTCTTTTTGTTTTTTATGAAATTTTAAAAGTAACAAAGCTAAAAAAATTAATAATGTAATTTGTAAAACGATTGATCCTTTGTATCCAAGATAATGAGGAAACCAAATAAGAGGCGCTTGCTGAATAGCTTTAAGATAAAGAAAGTTCCAACTTAAAAAAGCTAAAACGAACCCAAGTATAATTCCAATAAATGCAAATAACGCAGACAAGAGACCTTCACCAAGTCTATAAAGTTGAGCACTAATGCAGGATCCAGCAATTGCCATTCCAAGACCAAAGCTAAAAGATCCTAATACTAAAACCCAACTAACTGGAGCGATATGAGCATTTGGTGGAAGACGAGGTGCTATTGGATCAATAAGGAAAGCACCAAATATTAAATGATAACCTAGTGTTCCAATAATAAGAGCTACGATAATTCCAAATAATCCTTTAGCGTTTTTTATTTCAATAAAATCTCTGCTTATACAATAAAAACAAAATCTACTTCTTTGCAAAACTGCACCAAAGGCAATTCCAAGCCACAAAGATAAAGAGAGGGCAGTGCCTCCTTGTAAATTTTCAATTCGAGAATTTAAAATGAAAGCAATAATAAGAATTACAACTATTCCTAAAAAATTTTTAAAAGCAGGAATACTGCTATTAATCTGATAATTCACTTTTGCCATTTTAACTCCTAAAATAAAAAAATAGCGGCACTACGTGTGCCACTATTTTATAATAGAAAAGATTTACTAAATTCTAGAAAGATAACAAGTAGCGATTTAATTCGCTAATTAGTTATTATTTTCCACCCCAAACAGTTCCAGCTGTATTAATTACAGGGTTACCAACAGAATTTCCATATTCTGTCCATGAACCATCATAATTTCTAACATTGTAACCTAGGATTTTACTTAGTGCGAACCAAGTATGACTAGAACGCTCTCCAATTCTGCAATATGTGATAATTGGTTTTTTTCCATCAATACCAACTGCCGCGTAAACTTTTTTAAGTTCTTCTGGAGATTTAAACGTACCGTCTTCAGCAACAGCTTGTCCCCAAGGAACATTCACTGCACCTGGAATATGGCCAGCTCTAATCGCAGTCTCTTGAACACCAGCTGGAGCAAAAATCTTTCCAGTAAATTCATCTGGTGATCTAATGTCTACTAATGCTGTATCAGATTTTTTATTAACAATTGCAACAACGTCAATTAATCTTGCGCGTAAAGCATTGTTAGCATCAGATACTTTGATATTTCCAGCAGCAACTTTAGTTGCAAGCGGAGTTAAAGGTCTTTTTTCTGCTTCCCATTTCTTTCTTCCACCATCAAGCAATTTAACATTTTTTACTCCGTAAACATCAAACACCCAAGCGCCCCATGCAGCAAACCAGTTATTACTATCTCCGTAGATTACAATTGTGCTGTCATTGTTAACGCCTGCTTGACGAAGTAATTTTTCAAAATTTTCTTTGCTAGCGATATCTCTTTTTACAGGATCTACTAGATCAGTGTGCCATTTAAAATTTACTGCACCTTGAATATGACCTCTTTCGTATACTCCAGTATCAACACTTACTTCAATTAATCGAAGTTTAGGGTTGTTAAGATTTTTTTCTAACCAATCAGTAGTTACTAAAAAATCGCTTGGAGCCGCAACTACTGGAGCCGTAAATAACAGAGCCCAAAGTAGAACAACTTTTTTAATTAGTTTCATTTTATATTTCTTTCTGTAATAATTTTTTAATGTGAAACTGATTTAGTATTTATTTCTGTTTAATTCCATATATGTAGAAAAATAAGTTAAAAATTAGCTTTTAATAGACAAAAACTAGTATTTTATTTTAAATATGCTAGTTATATCAGAATAAAATTATATGAATGAGATAGATAAAAAAATATTATCCCAACTCCAAGAGAATGCGGATATTCCAATTGCTGAATTATCGAAGAAAGTGAACCTTTCAGCCACTCCATGTTGGGCTAGAATTAATAAATTATATAAAGAGGGATACATAAAGAAGAAGGTTGCGGTGGCAGATCGTAATAAGCTTAATCTTAAAACTGTAGCTTTTGTTTCTATTAGAACCAATCAACACAATATGGAATGGGCCAAGAAGTTTATAAGCATTATAAGCTCTATGCCTGAGGTTGTTGAGTTTTATAGATTAAGTGGAAGCATTGATTACTTATTAAAAGTACTCGTTCCAACTATGGAAGAATACAATAAGTTCTATACCAAACTCACTGATCAAATAGATATCTTTTCAGTAGCAACTTCTTTTTCAATGGAAGAAATAAAACAAACATCAAGCCTACCATTAAATTACGTCTGAACAATTATGCATCTAATGCATATGTTTCAAATGCATAGCGTGTCATGCAAGCAACACACTACTGTTATTTGCATTTAGATCTTCATTAAGTATGAAATTTATATAGAAGTTCTTCCATTAACTAATTTAATTATTAAGGAAAAAAATGAATAAAAAAATAATTCTTTCTTCTTTTGCTTCTTTGTTTTTTTTATCGCAAGCTGCAAATGCTGAAATTAAAATTGGAAAAGGTTCTTTAACATTCAACGCTGGAGTTTCTAGCCAGTATATTTTTAGAGGAATCGATCAAAATAAAGATGCTGCTTCTCCATTTGTAGGAGCTGATTTTACTCATCCAGTAGGAGATTTTAATCTATACTTAGGAGCTTGGACTGGAGCTCAAGATAACGTAACAGGAGCTGGTGGACAAGAAATTGATTACTATGCTGGAATTACAAAATCTTTTGGTCCTGCGACTTTTGATTTAGGTTACATCATTATGACATATCCTGGCGCAAGCATTAAATCTGAAAAAGAAGTTTCAGAAGCTTATGCAAAAGTTACTATCGCTCCAGATAAAAAGCCTTACACTTTTGGTGCGGCTTATTACGTTGATGATACAGGTGGATACAAAAACTCAACAAAAGAAGTTGCTGGAAGCTACTATGAATTTAATGCAACATATAATTTTGGTCCAGTTCAAGGATTGGTTAGCTATGGATTATATGAGTATGAAAGCGAAACAATCACAGTTTCTGCTTTAAAAGAAATAGCAGGCATTGGTTTTACTCTTTCTTACATAGACGCGCAGAAAGATGGAAGCAACGGTACTTATTTAAATAAAGACAGAGAATACGTTACACTTTCTGCTAAGAAAGTATTTTAATTAAATAACATTATTACTATTCAGTATTTAGAGATTGTAAGTCTCTAAATACTGTTTTAGTATTTCTTTCACTAAGTTTTAGGGGTGCTTCGAAAGAGGCTGAGATTAGACTCTTGAACCTGGATTGGTAATTCAATTAGGGAAAAATGATAAATAGTTTCTTAAGTTTAAATCTTGCATTCACAGTTGTAGTTTTTATTTCAACGTTATTTTTATTTATTGGAATATTTTATTCTAGAAAAAAAGTTAGCTTAAACACTTATTTAGTTTCAGATCGTAATGAAGGTGTCTTTAGTTTAAGTGCTACTTTAATTGCATCATCTCTTGGTGCATGGATATTATTTGGACCACCAACAGCCGCAACATGGGGTGGTTTTGGATCTATTATTGGTTATGCTCTTGGAACTGCTTTTCCAATGATTTTGCTAATATTTTTTGGAAAAAAAATAAGAGTATTATTACCTAAAGGAAAATCTCTAACTGAATTAGTATTAAAGAAGTTTGGAAAGAATTTATTCAAATTAATTTTTTCCTTAATGATCTTTTATTTATTTATATTTCTATGCGCAGAAGTAACTGCAATATCCAAGCTTATTTATTATATTTCAGGACTTAATATTTGGATTTCAGCATCTATTATTTTATTTTTTACACTAACATACGTTCTATTTGGCGGATTAAAAGCAACTATTAGAAGTGATGGTATTCAATTTGTTGTTATCATCTTATTATTTTTATACTTAATTTTTTCAGTATTTTTACAGAATAATAACAATTTAAATCTTAATATTTTTCAAGATGGTTTTATTAAATTTGATAGCAAATCTTTAATATCCTCTTTTCAATTTGGCTTTGTTTTTTTTATAGCAGTAGCTGCAACTAATTTATTTCATCAAGGAAATTGGCAAAGGGTTTATGCAGCTAAGAATGACAAGATTTTAGTGAATAGTTTGCTTATTTCATTTTTTATTATTTTTTTTATTGTTTTATTAATGGGACTGACCGGAAGCGTTTCTAAATTAAATGGATTAAAATTTAATGATGATCTTGCTTTCTTTTCTATTATTTTAAATAAAAGTGATATTTTAATTTCATTAATTATTCTTATTTTTTCTCTGTGCTTAACTATTAGTACTGTTGATACTTTATTAAATTCAATATCAAGCCTTACAATTGTTCACAGCAAAGATTTTTTTAATTTTAAATATTTAAAAGATAAAAGACTTTCAAATATTATTTTAATTTTATTATCAATTATTTGTTTAATTATTGCTCTTTATCAATTTAGTGTTCTTTATTTATTTTTATTAGCAGATCTTCTTTGTTGCGCTTGTGCTTACGTAGTGTTTAAAGGTTTATACCAAAAAAAAACTTATCCTTTTAGATCTCTAGTTTTAATAATGATTGGACTTTGTTTAGGATTATTATTTTTTCCAAGCACAGATTTTTCTAAATCTTTATTAATTGGAGTTATTTTTAATAAAAGTATTTTTAATGAAATTTTTACTAATTCGTTGTTATTCTGGTCTTTCTTATTTGCAACCTTTTCACCGATGGTTTTTGATATTATTTATCGAAGAGCTAAGTAAAAGGATCTTAAAAATCTAATAGTACTACAGTAATTAATATTAGTAGAATTATCTGAATGAAATTTATCACGATAGAACTACCGTGTAAGATTTTAAATGTGCGATTATCTTTTGCTTTTTGTTTATTGATTGTTGGCATTAAATAAAAATAACAAAGCGCAAATAAAACAAAGATAATTACATTTGCGTAAAAAATTGCATTAAACACACCAAGAGAAGCAATTGCGATTAGGGAACCCAAAGCAAGAGCTGCATTAATAATATAATAAATAGGGAACAATCTTCTAATATATGGACCTGACTGTGTAGTAGGTAAGAATTTATGAACAGTTGGTGCGATTACAAAAGAAAAAAATAACATTATTCCAAGACTTAAAACTGGAAATATCGTGATAACTGTTAATAGAAGGTAATCAAGTATTGTTGGCATTTAAATATTAATAAAAAAAAGACCATATAGGTAAACTTTATTTAATCAAATAAATAAAATAGCTTATTCATATTCTATATTTTATACACCAGAACACATGTCAGATTCTTTATCCAATTATGTTAGAAAAAGAAAAATTGCGAACAAGAGTACATGGACAAGTGTAGTCGTTAATTTTTTTCTAGTTATTTTTCAAATAGTTGTTGGATTTTTCTCTAAATCATCAGGATTGATAGCAGATGGTTTTCATACCTTAGCTGACATGCTCTCCGACTTAATAGTTTTAATTACAAGTAAGAAATCTTTAAATCCACCGGATGATGATCATAATTATGGTCATCATAGATATGAAAATGCCGTAGGCTTATTCTTAGGAGTTCTTTTATTTTTTGTTGGATGTGCCATGATTTGGAGCGCAGGTAAAAAGCTCGAAAACTCTGATCAGATAGTGGCAGTGCATGTTACAGCTTTGTATGCATCAATTATTTGTTTAGTAGTTAAAGAATTATTATTTCGTTATCTTTTAAATATTGCAAAAAGAGCTAAATCAAGTCTGTTAATGGCCAATGCTTGGCATGCACGTTCTGATGCAGCATCGTCTTTAATTGTTGCAATTGGAATTATTTTTAATCTTCTTGGATATCATAGTTTTGATTTAATCGCTGCAATCATTGTTGGTGTTATGATTTTAAAAATGGGATGGACTTTTAGTCATGAAGCAATTCATGCTCTAACAGATAAAGCTGCTGATACTTATGAAGTTGAAAAAATTAAAAAAATAATATTAGAAACGCCAGGCGTTGTTAATGTTCATGATTTAAGAACAAGAAAAGTAGGCGATAGTATTATTGCAGATGTTCATATTGAAGTTAAAGGAACTTTAACAGTAGCGGAAGGTCATGCAATTGCAGTTGAGGCAAGAAATAGAGTTATGCGCAGCTCTAGGGTCTTAAACCTAATGACTCACATTGATCCTGTTTAAAATTTAGTTTAAAGCTGGATAATCAGTATAGCCTTTTTCATCACCACCATAAAAAGTTGCGCGGTTATAAGGATTTAAAGGCGCATTTATTTTGACACGTTTTGGCAAATCTGGATTCGCAATAAAAATTCTACCAAATGCCACAGCATCCACATCATTTGATTCAACGGCTGTTTTTGCATCTTCAGGCGTGTAACCTCCAGCAGAAATAAATATTCCTTTAAATTTTTTTCTAAATAATTTTGTAGCAGAAGGAGCGTTAGCATCAACAGCATCACCACCACCAGCTAATGTTGCTCTAGGTTCAATCATATCTAGGAATGCAATTTCTCTTTGATTTAATTGATCTATTAAATAAGTGAATAATTCTACAGGATTAGAGTCACTCATATCATTGAATGTTCCATAAGGAGAAAGTCTTACGCCAACTCTATCTTTTCCAAAAACATCAATGACAGCATCCAATACTTGTATAGGAAATTTAACTCTATTTTCTATGGTGCCGCCAAACTCATCGGTTCTTTTGTTGCTTCCATCTTGTAAAAACTCATCGAGCAAATATCCATTAGCCATATGAACTTCAACGCCATCAAAGCCAGCTTCTTTTGCATTTTTTGCAGCGTTCACATAATCTTGAACAATCCCTGGAAGTTCTGATGCTTCTAATGCTCTTGGTATTAAAATAGGAGTAGGTTTCCAATCAGCAGTAAATGTTCCTGAATTTTTTGCAGCAATTGCTGAAGGTGCAACGGGCAAACTATTATTTGGCTGGTGAGATGAATGAGAAATTCTTCCTACATGCCATAATTGTAAAAAAATATGACCTCCATTTTTATGTACAGCGTCAGTAATTAATTTCCATCCCTGCACTTGTTCTTTGCTGTGAATTCCAGGAGTCCCAGGATAACCCTGACCTTGTTGAGAAATTTGTGTTGCTTCAGTTATAATAAAACCAGCCGACGCACGTTGAGCATAATAAGTAGCATTTAATTCCCAAGGAATATTGCCAGGCTGTTTGCTTCGCATACGTGTAAGCGGAGCCATAATAATTCTATTTGGAAGTGTTAGATTGCCTATTTTTAAATTATCGAAAATTGTTGGCATATGTTTCTCTTTGATTGAAGTGTTGTATAAGTAGCATAGTCATCAATGTCAATTTTGTTAATATTAAATATTTATTAAATTTTTTATGAAAATAACTTACGTTTCATCATGCTTACTTAAAAAGTCTAATAAGATTTTAATTACCAGTAGACCTAATGGTAAATTTTTAAGTGGGTTTTGGGAGATACCAGGTGGAAAACTTTTTAACAACGAGTCTTTCGAAGATTGTGCTGTTAGAGAATTATACGAAGAAATAGGAGTTAATATAGATAAAGAAGATTTAAAAAATATAGATCTAATTACACATCGTTACAAAAATAACATAATTATTATGATGATTTATCTGGTAGAATATTGGTCAGGAAAGGTTAAACTTAAAGAAAAACAACAATTAAACTGGATAAATCGTAAGCAAATAAAAGAGTTTAATTTTTTACCAGGAAGTCAGATTGTTTTTGATAGAATATATGAAAATTATTACAAATTTTTTAAATAAAAATATTAAAATATTATTTATATTTTTTATTTTTTTTAGTGTAACACAGTGTTCTTCATCTATGAAATTAGAACAATTTCAAAATAATAAACCTGAATTTAAATTAGAAGAGTATTTCAAGGGCAAAACAATTGCACGTGGAGTATTCGAAGATCGTTTTGGTAACATTAAAAAAAGTTTTAAAGTTGATATCGATGGGACTTGGGACGGAAAATATCTCATTATGAAGGAGAATTTTATTTATGACGATGGAACTAAAGAATATAGAGAGTGGAAACTTGAAAAAATTGGCACCAATCAGTATCAAGGATATGCTGACGGAGTTATAGGTCTTGCCTCAGGTTCAACTTCTGGAAATGCATTTAATTGGAAATATGATTTTGATCTTCCAATTGGCTCTAGCAAATACAAAGTTAGCTTTGATGACTGGATGTTTTTGCAGGACAATAATTATTTAGTCAATATTGCAACCATGTCAAAATTTGGAATAACGCTTGGAAAAGTTATTCTATTCTTCAATAAAACTTAACGTATTGAAATTAAGACGAACGTTACTACATTAAGGGTATGATTAAATATAATCTTGAATGTTCTTGTGGTGAAACCTTTGAAAGCTGGTTTCAAAATTCCAATGAATATGAAAAGTTATTAAAAAAGAATTTAATAAATTGTTACGTATGTGGTCGTTCAAAAACCGTTAAGAAGAGTATAATGGCCCCAAGTGTTGCAACCTCTAAAACTTCTGTCCCTGAAAAAGATGTTGAGCAAAAAAAAGAGTTTTTCAAAAATGTAAAAAGCAAAATCAGAGAATTGAATGATTATGTTGCTAAGAACGCTGAGTTTGTAGGAGATAAATTTGTATCAGAGGTTAGATCTATTCATTACGACAAAAAGAAAAAAAGAAACATTTATGGCAATGCCACTTTAGAAGAGACTAAAGAATTACAAGAAGAGGGAATTGATGTTGCGACCATTCCTTGGGCTCCAAAAGAAGACGCTTAATTTTTTTTAAAACTTACCGCGTAATTAACGTCCATGTCTTTACTTTTCTGCCATTCCCTTAAGAAAATATTAAATTTAAAACCTACCGTTTCTTTAAGCGCTAGTTGATAATTAGAGGCCGTTGAGATTATTTCATTGGGCTTTAAAAACTTATTCCAATCGTGAGTACCTTTGGGTAGCCAATTTAATATGTATTCAGCTCCTACAATTGCAAACAAAAATGATTTAGCAGTTCTGTTTAATGTTGCAAAAAATATAACGCCATTTTTTTTTAATAATTTAGCGCAAGATTTTATAAATAAATCAACGTCAGCAACATGTTCAATTATTTCTAAACATAAAATAACATCAAATTGTTCATTTAACTTTTCAGGAGTTGCGCATAAGTAATTAATTTTTAAATTCATTTGTTCGGCATGAAACTTTGCAACATTTATATTTTTTTCAGAAGCATCAATTGCAGTAACTTTTGCACCTAATCTTGTCATAGGTTCTGCAATTAAACCTCCTCCACATCCAACATCCAATAAAGTTAAGTTCTTAAATGGATAAGATCCATTAGGTAGTATTGAGAAATGATTTTTAATTTTATCTACTAAATATTCTTGTCTAATAGGATTAAATTTATGTAAGGGTGCAAATTTTCCATTTGGATCCCACCATTCAGAAGCCATTTCTGAGAATTTTTTTATTTCTCGTAGATCATCTGTTTGATTATTTTTATTATCTATGTTCATTTTCTTGCGAAATATTTAACATAGGGGTAATTATAAATCTAAATTTTTAATATATAAATTAGCATTCATGAGTAAAATTGTAGTTAAATTTGGCGGCACATCTGTTGCAAACATAGAAAGAATTTTAAATGCCGCAAAACTTATCAAAAGTAAGGTAGACGAAGGTCATAAAGTTGTTGTTGTAGTTTCAGCAATGTCTGGCGTTACTAATGATTTAATAAAAAAATCAAAAGAAATAGATCAGAATTTTGATTTAGAGGAATATGATGCTCTACTTTCAACGGGCGAACAAGTTACCTCAACATTATTCGCGGGTGCTTTAAAAAAACTTGGTCTTAAATCAAGATCGTGGTTGAGTTGGCAGATTCCAATTGTAACTGAAGGCTTTCATTCTAACTCTAGAATAGTTTCAATTGAGACTACAAAACTTAACAAGTCTTTGGATCAAGGTGAAATTCCAGTTGTTCCAGGCTTTCAAGGAGTTTCAAAAGATTTTAGGCTCTCAACATTAGGAAGAGGTGGATCTGATGCTTCAGCAGTTGCTTTAGCTAAATGCATAGGAGCTGATTATTGTGAAATATATACAGATGTAGATGGCGTTTATACAACTAACCCCGCTATTAATCCTAAAGCAAAAAAAATTGAAAAAATTTCTTATGAAGAAATGTTAGAGATGGCATCTTTAGGAGCAAAAGTTATGCAAAGTAACTCTGTACAGCAAGGCATGATGAACGATGTTGAAATTCATGTTCGTTCAACATTTACAAATAATGAAGGGACCAGCATTACGAGCGACGATAAAATTTCTTATGACAAAGTTATAACAGGTGTTGCTTACTCTAAAGATGATGCCAAAATAACTTTAATAGGAGTTGAAGATAGACCTGGAATTGCAGCTAGCATTTTCAAACCTTTGTATGAAAATAATATTAGCGTTGATATGATTGTCCAAAACGTATCAGCCGATAATAAAAGAACTGACGTTACTTTTACAATTAAAAGAGAAGATCTGGATAAATCTGTAAATCTTATTAAAAAAAATAGTAACCTTAAATTTGAAAAAATTACTTTTGATGACAAAGTTGCTAAAGTTTCAATAGTAGGTGCCGGTATGATTACCCATCCAGGCGTTGCTTTTAAAATGTTTAAAGCATTATCAGATCAAAGCATAAATATTTTGGTAATATCAACTTCAGAAATTAAAATTTCTGTATTAATAGATGAAAATCAAACACAAAAAGCTGTAGTTGCTATTCATGCTGCATTTGATTTAGATTAAATTATATGAGCAGTATTAGACCTTTTCGAGAAATCTTAAGACGAAAAACAAAAAAAATTAAAGTAGGCAACGTTTATGTTGGTGGTGATGCTCCGATATCTGTGCAGTCCATGACTAATACTTTAACAACGGATGCTAAAGCGACCATTTTACAAATTAATCAAATAGCCGAAGCAGGCGCTGATATTGTTAGAGTTTCTTGTCCAGATGAAGAATCTACAAAGGCATTAAAAGAGATTGTAAAACATGCAAACGTACCAATCGTTGCAGATATTCACTTTCATTATAAAAGAGCAATTGAAGCTGCAGAAGCAGGAGCAAGTTGTCTTAGAATTAATCCAGGAAATATTGGTTCAAAAGATAGAGTAAAAGAAATTGTTAAAGCTGCAAAAGATTTTGGTTGTTCAATTCGAATTGGAGTTAATGGTGGGTCAATAGAGCAAGATTTATTAGAAAAATATAAAGAACCATGCCCAGAAGCTTTAGTTGAAAGCGCTGACAGAAATATTAAGATTTTAGAAGATTTAGATTTTTTTAATTTTAAAATAAGTGTCAAGGCTTCAGATATTTTCTTAGCAGTCAATGCTTACAGACAACTTTCAAAAAAATGTGATTATCCACTACATCTTGGAATAACAGAAGCTGGAAGTTATTTCGCAGGAACTATTAAATCTTCAATTGGAATTGGAATGTTATTAAGCGAGGGGATTGGAGATACTATAAGAATTTCCCTTTCTTCGGATCCAGTAAATGAAGTTAAAGCAGGACTTGAAATATTAAAAAGTTTAAATTTAAAAAATAGAGGTGTTAAAATAATTTCTTGCCCATCATGTGCACGACAAGCATTTGAAGTTATTAAGACTGTAGAAATATTAGAGCAAAGATTATCTCACATTAAAGAACCTTTAACATTGTCTATTATTGGTTGCGTTGTAAATGGACCAGGTGAAGCATCACAAACAGATATCGGTTTAACAGGTGGTGGCAAAGGTAGTAATATGATTTACTTGTCGGGCTTAGCAGATCATAAAGTTCCTAGTGAAAACATTATTGATCACATTGTAGGTCTTGTTGAAAAAAAAGCAGAACAGATTAGAAATCAAGCTCTTTAAATTTAAATGATACCCATAGATAAAGTTGAGAACATCGTAAGTAGATTCAATGAGCTAGAAAATATTTTAGCGAAACCTGATCTTAAAAAAGATGAGTTTGTTAGTAACTCGAAAGAATATTCAAACCTTAATGATATAATAAGTTATGCGAAAGATTATTTAAAAGTTTTAGAGGATTTAAAAAGCACCAAGAATATTTTAGAGGACAAGTCTACTGATAAAGAATTCTATGAGATGGCTGAGAAAGAACTTAAGGACTTAAAACAGCAAGAAGAAGATTGTGTAAAAAGACTTAAAGTTTTCTTACTTCCAAAAGATGAAGCAGATGAAAAGAACGCTATTATTGAAATAAGAGCAGGAACAGGCGGTATGGAGGCCGCTTTATTTGCCGCTGACTTATTTAATATGTACCAAAAAGTTGCAGTGCTAAATGGTTGGAAAGTTGAAATTATAAATTTATCAAACAGTGAGGGTGGTGGTTACAAAGAAATTATCGCATCTATTGTAGGTCGTAATGTTTTTTCTAAATTAAAATTTGAGTCAGGAGTTCATAGAGTTCAACGAGTACCCGATACAGAAACACAAGGAAGAATTCATACATCAGCAGCAACAGTTGCAGTTCTGCCTGAAGCTGAAGAAGTAGATGTAAAAATTAATGATGCAGATTTAAGAATTGACGTTTTTAGATCAAGCGGTCCAGGAGGACAATCAGTTAACACGACTGATAGTGCAGTTCGAGTAACTCACATTCCATCAGGAATAGTTGTCTCGCAACAAGATGAAAAATCACAACATAAAAATAAAGCAAAGGCTTTAAAAATTTTAAGATCAAAACTTTATGATTTGCAAAGATCTCAACAAGAAAGTGAAAGAGCGAAAGCTAGAAAAAGTCAGATTGGAACAGGAGACAGATCTGAAAGGATTAGAACTTATAACTTTCCACAAGGAAGGGTTACAGATCATAGAATTAATATGACCCTTTATAAATTAACAGATTTTTTAGCCGGTGATGCGTTTAAAGAATTGTCAGACGCTATACAAATTCAATTCCAAGAAGAGCAGTTGGAGAACTTAAAGATATGAATATATGTTAGTAAATGAAGCAATTGCCTTTGCAGAACAAGAATTAAAAAGAAGTAATAATTTAAACTCTAGATTAGATTCTGAGATATTAGTTTCTCATTTAATTAATATTCCAAGAGAGAGCATTTATTCTAAATTAAAAGAAAATCTTTCGCACAGTAAAACTGAAGAACTACAGAAGTTAGTAAGCAGAAGAGTAAAAAAAGAACCTATTGCCTATATATTAAATAATAAAGAATTTTGGAGTACAAATTTTTACGTTGATCGTTCGGTGCTAATACCAAGACCTGAAACTGAAGTATTAATTGATTTAATTTTGTCTCAAATTAGTAATAAGAATAATTATTGGAATATCTTAGACATTGGAACAGGTTCTGGATGTATTCTAATATCTTTATTAAAAGAGATAGTTAAAGCCAAAGGAATTGGAGTAGATAAATCTACAAAAGCAATTGCTATTGCAAAGAAAAATTCAATTTCACAGCAGGTTGATAATCGTGCATCATTTAAAAATGTTAATTTAGAAGAGATAAAGTTTGATAAAAAATTTGATCTTATTGTCTCGAACCCCCCATATTTACCAGATGTTTCATTAAAGAATTTGAATCTAGATATTAAACTTTACGAACCTAAAATTGCTCTGCAAGGAGGTGTGCAGGGTGTTGATTTTTTATGCAAAATTATAAATTTAGCTTCAAAAATTTTAAAAATAAATGGTTTGCTAGCGCTTGAAATTGGTGATAATCAGTTTCACATATTAGCGACATATTTAAAAAAAAATCGCTTTAAAATTTTAGATAAATATATTTTAATTAACAAACAAGTTCGTTGTTTATTAGCAACTAAACTTTAGAAAACATTATAATAATAACTAAGAATTGACATTAAATGGCATTTATGGAAGTTTAAGGACTTCCCTGAAATTGAAATAGAAAAAATCAAACAAAAAATAATAATTTTAATTTAAATAATTGATGAATAGTTTTGTAAGGAGACCACCAAGAAGACGCCCAGATCAAAGAAGCGGTGGTGGAATGAGAAGACCAAGTAATGGTGGTTTTAGAACTAATAGATCTCAAAACATTGAGCACTCTTTTAATAATAACGGAAATAATGGTTATAGAAATAACGGATCAGCTCATGGTGCGCATAAGTTAGTTGAAAAGTATAACAACCTAGCAAGAGAAGCTCTTGCCTCAGGTGATATTATTTTAGCTGAAAATTATTATCAGCATGCAGATCATTATATAAGAATAGCTCCTCCACAACACAGATCAGAAAGAAATGGAACTGAGACAGAGGCGCCAACTGGAACGACCGAAATTATTAATAAAATCCCAGGCGTTCATTTAGATGAACCGCAAGAAACAGCTGCTGCTAATTCAGAACAAGCAGACGGAAATTCTTAAAATTTATTATTTCTTTTTAGAAGCTTCTAAAATTAAGTTATCGACATTTCGCTTTTGTATCTCAAAGAAGTTTTTATTATTGCCTTCCAACGGTGCTGCTGAAGGTAACTTTAATGTTTGTGAATTTTCTTTTCTTCCATTTACCACAACTTCATAATGCAAGTGCGGACCTGTAGAACTTCCAGTGCTTCCTAAATATCCTATTACCTGACCTTGTTGAACTTTAGTTCCACGTCTCATGCCTTTGGCATAATCTTGTAAGTGAGCATAGTTTGTTTGATAAACAGGACTGTGACGAATTGAAATAAATTTTCCATAACCACCTTTCCATCCAGAATATTCAACCGTGCCAGCTCCAGAGGCCATTACAGGTGTTCCAATAGGCGCCGCAAAATCTGTACCTTGATGCATTTGGTTGTAACCTAAAATTGGATGAATTCTAAATCCGTAACGTGAAGATAATTTTGCTCCATTTATTGGAGTTCTCATTAAACTTTTTTCAATACTTTTTCCTTCAGGAGTAAAGTAAGCAATACTTCCATTAGGATATTCGTAACGATAAAGGGCAATATTTCTTTCAACATTGGTAATCTCACTGTAAATAATATTCCCTGTTCTTTGTGACACACCATCATCGTCTAAATATCTTTCGTAAAATATTTTAATTTTATCATTTTTTTTCAAATCACGTTGGAAATCCACTTCAAATCCATAAAGCCTTGCAAACTGGGCTACGATACTATTTTCAATACCAGATTGTTTAGCTGTTCTATAAATCCCTCTATCAATTGTTGTTTCAACTAAATGATTTTTTTTTGTTAAAATTTTTGTAACTCTTTTTGTCTCGTAAACATTATCTTTGTTTAAGAAAACATGAACTGAAGTAATGTTGTCTATATTGACCGTTAGTCTTGAAACAAAATTTCCATTTTTTTCTCTTTTTACAATTAAATAAACTTTTTGATCATTTCTTAGTGTGCCAACATTATATTCTCTTCGTAGAGCGTTAAGAACATTATTAACTTCTGTAGGTGAAATTTTTTGATCATAAAGAATTCTCTGTATGCTATCTCCGTTTCTTACTTTAAGCTCAACTTTTGTTGCCCCAGAATTAAATTGATTAAATAAAAAATCCTTTACTGTTATTAAATTATTTTCTAACTCCTGATCTTTACTCTCGCTATTCTCACTATATTGATCAAAATATTTAGAGATAAAAATAAAAATAATCAGGATTGGAATTATTAAAAATACTAAACTAGGCTTAAAGCTTGGCCTGTAACTTAGGATTTTTTTATACATTTGGACTTAAATATCTCATTAGCTTTTTAGAGTCATCCCAAACCTCAATTTTAAGTTGTTAAGTATGTATATTATAGTTAATTAGAGGCTATTTTATTGGGTTTAAATAGCCAATAGCTGTGTTGACTTAGCAACATTTTAGACGTACATACATCGTCCCTTGCCCTGAATAATTAATTATTTAGGGGCAAATTAATAAAAATTTAAATAAGACAAAAAGAAATCCTAACAGATTTCTTGTTGTCTTGTTGAGCTCTTTAAAAACGTAAATTAGGAAGAGAAGCGTGGACGGCTATATTTGTAAAAAAAATTTGGCTGTACACACTTCTATAAAAATACAAAAGTAATTTTGTACAAGCTGTTTTTAATTAAACAGATAGTAAAAGCTTGTGTACGCCGTTATTAAACTTGAGAGTTTGATCATGGCTCAGAACGTACGCTGGCGGCACGCCTAACACATGCAAGTCGAACGCAGTAGCAATACTGAGTGGCAGACGGGTGAGTAACATGTGGGAATCTGCCTTGTGGTTCAGGACAACATTGGGAAACCGATGCTAATACTGGATAAGCCCTTACGGGGAAAGTTTTAATGCCATAAGATGAGCCCGCATTTGATTAGTTAGTTGGTGAGGTAATGGCTCACCAAGACAATGATCAATAGCTGATCTGAGAGGATGATCAGCCACACTGGGACTGAGACACGGCCCAGACTCCTACGGGAGGCAGCAGTGGGGAATCTTGCACAATGGAGGAAACTCTGATGCAGCGATGCCGCGTGAGTGAAGAAGGCCTTTGGGTTGTAAAGCTCTTTTGTAGGGGAAGATAATGACTGTACCCTAAGAATAAGGTCCGGCTAACTTCGTGCCAGCAGCCGCGGTAATACGAAGGGACCTAGCGTAGTTCGGAATTACTGGGCGTAAAGCGCGCGTAGGCCGTTGAGTTAGTTAATTGTGAAATCCCAAAGCTTAACTTTGGAACTGCAATTAAAACTGCTCGACTAGAGTTTGATAGAGGAAAGCGGAATACATAGTGTAGAGGTGAAATTCGTAGATATTATGTAGAACACCAGTTGCGAAGGCGGCTTTCTGGATCAACACTGACGCTGAGGCGCGAAAGTATGGGTAGCAAAGAGGATTAGATACCCTCGTAGTCCATACCATAAACGATGATTGCTAGATGTTGGAAATTTATTTTCAGTATCG